>DMQW01000020.1:3135-14001 GCA_003455565.1 Limisphaerales bacterium | reverse complement strand
CCGCCGCCGGAAACCGTGCTGGGCTTGTGGCAGAAAGTTCCTTCCGCGACCGTGCCGACCAGCCGCCATTGCCGGCCGTGGCCGGGCGGTTTCTCCATGCGGACTTTGTAGCCGGAGGGACGGACGTAAGTTTTTTCGGGCGAGAGCTTGATGCTGTGTTCGCCGGTGGTGATGTTCGTCCAGAAAACCTTCTGGTTCTGCAAATCGAAACGCGCGGCGGCGGGGACGTAGATGATTTCCGGAAATCTTTTGTCCACCGCATAACCTTCCGGTTTCAATTCCATCACGTCGGCGAACAGCAAAATCATTTCCACGAACGAATGGCTGGAGCGTTTGGCAAGCACGTCGCCGTTGAACTCCTCGCCGAGGTCGTAGCTGGGGAAAACCAGCGCGCCGCCCGCGTGTTCCTCTTCGGTGAGACCAAATAAATTTGCGGCGTAGCTCAACTGCGTCTTCACCTCTTTTTTGCAGTAGCCGAAATAGTTGTCGGCGATAATTGTAATGATGACGCCGGTTTCGTCGCGGGCCGTGAGCTTGAAGGCGTGGCCGTCGTTGTAGAGTTCGTCTTCTTTTTTCCAACACATGCCATCGCGACGCTGGCGTTCAGTGGCAGATTCCCACGACGGCAGGCCGACGGATTTTTTCGTAATCTTAACAAGATGCGGCGCGAGAATGATGCAACCGGTGTGGCCGGTCCAATGTTCGGAATCGAGCGCGGAATCATTTTCCGGCAACAGCGGATCGCCGCCGTTGTTGAAAATAGCTTCGACGAAATCCAGGTTGCTGACGAGGCTGCCCGGCACGAAGAAGCGGATCTCCATGGATTTTTCAGAAATAAATCCGGGCACTTCCGGGCAGACCAATGGCCGCAGCAGCAGCGAGACGAAACATTCCGCTGGCCTCGGCTGCGTGGCAGTGAACGGCAGTTTCAGCAGTTCCTTGGGCGGCGTGAGCGCGAGGGCGAGCATTTTCGCGAAGGTAATTTTTGGCACGCCGAGCTTGTCATCGGGGATCGGCAGGCCGCCCTCGGCGACGTGAAAAATCCCGGCGGTGGTGCGGCGGTCGCTGCGCGGATTGTGCAAAACACCTTGTTTGACACGGTAGGAATTGATGATGTCGGACGAAAAATCATCGCGGTCCACCGGCAGCGAAAGCACGCGGGCGAGGCCGGCGCGGTCGAGCGTGAAGGTGCGCGTGGGCAGTTTCGGCACCGGCGCGTCCTGCAAATAATGGTAGAGAAAAGTCTGGATGCGCTGGTCGGCAGGACAAAGATGCTGGCCGAGGAGCCGGTCTTTCTCGCGCGATTGCGCGGCCATGGCGGCGGCGATCTCGACAAATTCCCGGTCGCCTTTCATCGGCACTGGCAGGCAACCGATGAGCGCGAGCTTGACGTTGATGTGGGCGATGAGGTGCGCGGGCAGTTGGTTGTTCATTGGATACGGCATGGTTCCAGTCCGTGACTAAATCCTATGCCTTTACGTTGCCAATTTTGTGTTGATTGGCAAACAATTTTCCTCGGTGCGGCGCGGCGGCAGGCGCTGGCGGAACTGGTTGAAAATGAAAAACGCCTGCGCGCGGTCGTGGCCGACCAGACGGATTTGATCTGCCGGTTTCAACCCGACGGCAAGATCCCGTTTGCGAACCCGGCCTATTGCGAGTTTTATGGCAAGCCGGAGCCGGCATTGCTGGGTGCCGTTTTTTTTCAAAGCCTCGTGAAAGACGAAGCTAGAATGTTGCAGGAAAATTTTCCGACCTTGTCGAAGAAGCGCCCGGTTTTGAATTTCGACCGCAAGGCCGAGGCGGCGGCCGGCCATGTGGAGTGGCAGCAATTACAGCCTGCGCCGGCTGAAACGCGCGGATGGCCAAGGCGAAGAATTTCAAGTCGTCATCCAGAACAAACTGGCGGCGGCGACCGGTTGCCAACGGCTGTTTTTGCCGCCCTATTCGCCGGACCTCAATCCCATCAAACAGCTCTGGGCCGCCTTCAAAACCAGTCTGCGCAAAGACCTCTCCGCCGCCCGCAATCCCTTCCTTCTTATCGCCAATACGTGCCAATGTTATTGTTAATTTCTATAACACATTCTTTCAACCGGGACAGCCGTTTTCAATTTCGGTTCAGTCGCCCGGCCGTATTGCCACGCCACAACGGTGACTTTGACTGGAAGTTCCGCGCGCGGCGGAAGCGGCATGAATTTCAAAACGTTGCCGTCCATTTCCGCCGGACCTTCGCGGACAAAATAATAAACCGGCACGTTCGCGTCGGAACTGGCCATTAGTTTCACGGACTTTGTTCCGGCCTTTTGATCGGGAATTTCAGGAAAAGTGAGGTGTTGTTCCGCGCCAACCTCGTTTCGCGCCGGAATGAACATGTGCGCTTGTTGAACCGCCGGTTTGTATTCTTTGGCGCCCGGATGCGGCGCGGCAAAGACAAGTTCATATTGCCGCGCGTTCGTGTTGAGCAATGTCTCTTTCTGGAAACGAATCGCAAAAGTATTCGCGCTCAATTTTTCAAACGGCCCGCAAATGCGGTCAATGGAAATGGCGTTGCTATTCGCGGCGTGGCCGAGCGGGGAACCGGCGGGAAGTCCTGTCCACTGCGGCAAACGCGGGCTGCCGGACGGAACCGCGTCGTAAAACGCGCCGGACAATTTGAAGGTCACGCCGTCCGCCTCCGGCTCAAATTTCAATGTCACTTGCAGGTGCGAAGCGGTTTGCGAAGCCATTTGTCCGTCTTGAATGTAACCGACCAGTTGCGGCTTCAAACCGCGATAAGCCGCTTCGTATTTTTCCGTTGCCTTCGCCAGTTCCTCATCAAAAAACCAAAATGCTTCTTTCGGATCGCCTTTGTATTCGCTCACCGGCGCGGCGGGCGCAGTCGGCGGTTGATTCAACCGCCACTTGTCCGCCAGCCAGCCGGTTTTTGTCGGATCAATTGGATTTAATTTTGGTGGTGAGTTGCCTTCCCAATTTTTTGGCAGCCGATATTCGACGACTTTTCTGATGTAGAGCGCGAGATATTCGCCCTTCGCGTCGCTGCTCGCAAAATGTCCCTGGGCTGGATTGGCCAGCATGGACAACGGCATGAGCGGATGCTGCTGCCGTTCCCACAAACCTTCGCGTGACCAATCGTTGGCGGACTCGTATTCGCCCATGCTTTCGAGGCATGGCACGAAATCAATGTTGCGGTCGCCCCAAATGTCCGGCGCGAAGTCCTTGTTGCGGAAGTAAGGCCATTGTCCACTGATGGACAGCGCAGCGAGCGTGCGCTCTGGATTCCACGCAGCGAAATAATACGGCCAGCTTGCGGCGGCGGAATGTCCCATGGGGACAACCGGCACGAACTGTAATTCGGAATAACCGGACGCGGCGGCCAAATCATTCATCATACCATTGAATGTTTCGCCCGCACCTTCGTTGAAGTGGAACAGATGGTCAAACGGCGGCGCGACCCAAATTTCGGCGAAGTTCAAATCAGCCAGAACTTTTCGGAATTTTGGATTTTCGAGAATGGAAATTTCTTCCATGTTGTGTTGGGCGATAACCACGCCGCGCACCTTTTCACAATTAGGTGGAATCCACAACCACGCCCACGATGGACCGGCGTCAGGTTTTTCACTTTTGACGGCAACCGACCATTGCCAGACGGCTCCGTTCACTGGCAAGATTGCGATACCTGCCAAAAACAGAAAAAAGAGTCGAGCGAACAAACTTGCCGGGACAAAAGAGATTTTCATCGGGACGACAGCCTTGATTCAATTTTCAATTTGCGAGCCGGTTCACGGATGCACCGCTTCCATAGATTTAATTTAGAGCAACAGAGATGGATGCGCCATTCTGATGGCTTCATTAAACATTAAAACCAATAAAGCGCAGTTCCCCAACCGAATAGGAACGCACACTGGTGCGATTATTGTTTTAAGCCGATTTTAGAAACCGAACGCTTGTATTTCCTACCGCTTTAGTTTTAAGATTCAAGTTCAAATTCGCTGATGTCGTCAACTTTGCCCAAATCACATGTCACGCTCCGCGATGTCGCCAGCCAGTTGGATGTTTCCCATACAACCTTTTCCCGCGCGTTGCGGGATGACCCACAAATTTCCAAAGCCATGCGCGAGCAGGTGCAAAAAACGGCGCGGGAAATGGGACACCGGCCGGATCCCATTTTAAGCGCGCTGGCGCATTACCGGCGGGGCAAAAACAAAAGGTCCATTGGGGCTGAACTCGCCTGGATCAACCACTGGCCAAATCCCAAAAAGCTTCGATCCTACAAGGAATTCAACCTATACTGGGAAGGTGCATTTGATGAGGCGGAACATTGCGGCTTCCGTCTGGAGGAATTTGTCTTGGACAAAAATTTATCTCCGTCCCGGCTCGGAAAAATTTTACGGGCGCGGAACATTCGTGGCATTCTCCTGCCACCCAGCGGAGACGTTGCCCCGAATTTGGGTGATTTTGTTTGGGACGAGTTTTGCATTGTTCGATTTGGCCATTCCGTTTCATATCCCCACGCGCATCTTGTGAGCAGTGATCAGTTAACGGACGGCCTGATCGCGCATGAAAATATCTGGGAAAATGGTTGCCGGCGCATCGGCTTGGTAACCTCTGCGAAAGCGCACACACGATTCAGCGCCGGTTTTCTTTTCAGTCAAATGAAACGAGACTCTGGTCAACAACTTCCCGCTCTGATATTAATGCAAGATAAGAGCGACGACGACCAACGGCTACTCGCAGCATGGTTGAAAAAAAACAAACCGGGCCATCCTGACCGATGTCACAGAACTACGCGATCTGCTCAATAACATCGGTTACAAAGTGCCTGAAGACATCGGCTTGGCCGCGCTGAGTATATTGGACGGAAACGCGGACGCCGGGATTGACCAGAATTCCGACGAGATCGGCAAAGTTGCCATCCAATTACTTATCTCATTGATCAATCATAACGAGTGCGGCATTCCAAAGATTTGCCGCGAAGTGCTCATAGAAGGTCAGTGGGTTAATGGCACTACGCTTCCATCAAAGGGTGAAAACCAAGCAATCGATTTTATTCGACAGGGACCTGCGTTTTGATTCGGCTGTGTCAGGGATTTTTTTTGAGACAGGACGGAAGTCTGGATTGTAAATGTTTTCTTCCGCCTTGTATATCCGTGAAATTGTTGCAGTTTTACTGGCGTGAACCCGAAACGCATTACCGTTTATGACATCGCTGAACGCATCGGCTGTTCGCACGCCACGGTTTCGATGGCCTTGCGAAATCATCCTGAGATCTCTGAGAAGCGGCGTGAACAAGTGCGGAAGGTCGCCGAGGAGATGGGTTATGCTCCGGACCCGCATCTGGCGGCATTGGCGGCTTATCGCCGGATTAATACCCCCACTGAAATCCGCAGTTCAATTGCCTGGATCAATCACTGGAAGCAACCTGAGCAGTTGCGGAAACACCGGGAATTCGATCTTTACTGGCAGGGAGCGGCGCAAGCGGCCAAACGTCTGGGTTACAATTTGGAGGAGATCCGTTGGTCACCAGACTACTCAGCCAAACGCTTCGAGCAGATTCTCATCACCCGTGGGATTCGCGGCGTGTTGATTCCGCCACACACCACGCTTCCGGATTGGGGTGATTTCGATTGGAGCAAGTTTTCCGTCGTGCGATTTGGGTTGTCCGTGTCCTCCCCCGATTCACACCTGGTAACAGCGGATCAACTGCGCGCTGTGCTCATGGCTGTGAAAAAAATGGCAGAATACGGTTATCAGCGCATCGGTTTTGTCGTGCCGGCGGATAGCGATCGCAAACTGGGCGGCGGTTTCGTGGGCGGTTTCAGTTCAGCGGGAAAATCCTTCAACCTGCCGGTGATTCCGCCCTTGCTGACTGAGGAACAGGTTTATTCCGAACGGCCGGAAAAAGCCCGGCAGTTGTTGAGTCAGTGGCTCAAGAAGAACAAGCCCGACGCGCTGCTGACTACGTTGCCGGAAATCCCAGCGATGTTGCGCCAGTTGAAGTATCGCATCCCGGAGGACATCGCGGTGGCGGGCACGGCGGTGGATGTGCCGGTGGACGCGGGTATTGATCAACATTCTGAGGCGATTGGGCGCATTGCCGTCGAGACTTTGGTGGCGCAGATCAACCTCAATGAACGTGGAGAGCCGCCGGATCCTTACCGGGTTCTCGTCGAAAGCCGCTGGCGCGATGGCAAATCGCTCCCGCCGCGAAAGCAAAAGTGATTTCTGTCCGGTAGCGCGCTTCTTTTCTCAGAATCCTTCGGTCCAAAATAGTCCCAGTTTATCAATAATTGAACTGGGTAAGTTAAATTCCATTTGAAGGCTCAAGTGGTTGGGTATAGATATTTCCTTGAAACCAGAACCGTGCATTGTCCCCACCCATATTGTCTGCCGACATATCGAAATACCATTGAGTCGTCGGGATTGTCGTCCCCATGGTTCTGATTTTCTCAACCACTCAAACCCGTATGCAACCAAACCAAACCAAACCAAACCTCATCCCGACTCGGAAGCTCGCCTTTGGCTTGCTCGTCTGTCTTATCACCGTCTTGGTCACAGCGCCAAGCATCCAGGCCCAAAACGGCACTTGGACCAACCTAGTGAGCGGCGACGCTTCCGGCAGTTGGGCCACTGCGGCCAACTGGACCAACAGCGTGATCGCCGACGGCGCGGACAACACGGCGGATTTCAGCACGCTGGACATCACCACCACCAACAGCATCGTGACGCTGGATGGCGCGCGGATGATTGGAAACATTATTTTTGGCGATACGACGCCGGATACAAACTGGGTGCTTAACACCGGCACGGGCGGCCCGCTCACGTTGGCGGTGACCGCTGGCACGCCGACCATCACGGCCAACAACGGCTCGAACACCATCGGCGCGATGCTTGACGGCACCAAAGGGTTCAACAAGGCAGGCGCCGGCACTATCCGCCTGAACGGCGCGAACACAACCTTGGCTGGCGACATCCACATAAACACCGGGATCCTGCAGGTGGGAAATAGCGGCGCGCTCGGTGTCACCAGTGCAAACAACAGCGCCTCCCCGTCGAATCTCGTCGTGATCGCCAGCGGTGCGACCCTCCAAATCATCGGCGCGATTGCGCCCGCCCTCAAGCCCGTCATCGTCAGTGGAGCTGGCGTTGGTGGCACGCAGCGCGCGATTTTTGCCGACCTCAGCGGGCTCGCTAACGGCAATACCGCAACCCGTCTTACCATCGGCCTGCTCACCTTTACGAATCCGGCGGTGAAAATGGTGGGTGACACGACCATCAGGGTGGATGGGACGAACAACAGCGCGACCACCTCGGCAATGCTGATTGGTCATATCACCAGCACCAACGCAGTTACTGGGACTAACCCTAATTATACTTTGACCAAGACCGGCACGGGACGGTTGCAAATTGATCCGGCCGGCGGGTATAGCGGGGGAGACATACATATTGTCGGAGGCTCATTAGCGTTCGGCAACAATAATGACCTGCTCGGCTCGCAGACTGTAACCGTTGATGCAGGCGCGGGATTATTTTTGCGGAACATCACGAGCCTGAATTCAATCAATTCTTCCCTTGTGTTGAATGGTCTGCTGGATATTAACGCCCGAGGTGCGGCGGATGTGACGGTGGGCACGCAGACTATTGGCTATTTGTCCGGCAGTGGTGTTGTGACCAACGACAACAACGCAGCGCAAACATTGGTGATCGCTGGCACCAACGGCACCTCCACCACTTTCAGCGGGACAATTGTCAAAACCACGCCCACCTTGGCCAGCATCGGCCTTCGGATTCAAAATCCAAACGGCACGCTTCGGCTGACAGGTAACAACACTTACGTGGGGGCGACGGCTGTCAATGCCGGAACTCTACTGGTGAACGGCTCGCACACCGGTGGCAGCGGCTATACCGTCAACCCCGGCGCAACGCTTGGCGGCAGGGGATCCATTTCCGCCCCCATCACCTTGAGTGGCACCCTGCTGGCCGGAGATGGCGGCGGCACCCTCACGGTCAGCAATCTTACTGGAGCGGGTGACGTCATCGTCTCGAACGCCAATCTCACGGTGCTCATTCAGTTCAACAATTCCGGCAGCGGCAATCTCAATTCGCTCTACCTGAGCAACAGCGTCACGACGATCAACTTGCAGGGTGGTTCTGAAGCTGCCATTTACGCCACCACGGTGAATGTGGACGGCACCACCAACACGCTCAACGTCCTGATGGCCAATCCGGCCCTCGGCCAGTTCCCGTTGATCGGCGGCATCTCCAGCATCGGCGGTTTGAACGGTTTCAGCGGACTCAAATTGCAGTTGCCCACAAGCGTCGTGGCCTCTCTCTCCAACAACGTCGCCAATTCCTCGATTGACATCGTCGTCACCAGCGTCCCCCAGATCGTCTGGCGCGGCACGCCCGATGGCAATTGGACCATCGGCGGCTCGTTCGACTGGTTTAATGGGACTCCCGTAGCCTATACGGAAACCGCCGGCCTCGGACCGTTTGTAGTCTTTGACGACACGGCGACAGGCACAACCTCGGTCAATCTCACCAACACAGTGAGTCCCAGGGGAGTTACGGTGAGTGCAAGCTCAAAGAGTTACACCTTAAGCGGCACCGGAGGCGTCAGCGGCACGGGCAATTGGGTGAAGGAAGGTTCGAGCACGTTCACCGTGGCGAACAGTGGCACCAACAACTTCACCGGCAACGTCACGATCAATGGCGGCGCCGTCCAGCTCGGCAACGGCGGCGCGGCGGGCGACCTTGGTGGAGCCCCCGTGTTCAACTCCGGCTCGTTAATCTTCGACCGCAGCGACAACGTCACGTTTGCCGACACCATTACCGGCAGCGGCGCGCTGACCAATAATGGTGCAGGCGTAGTCACGCTCACCGGTATCGGCGACGTTGCCGGTGCGGTCACGGTCAATGCGGGCACGCTCGCTCTTGCTCCTGCGATTTCGAACACTGTTTCGGGTCAAATCACTGGCAGCGGCGCATTCGGCGCGAGCGGCTCCGGAACCGTTGTTCTGACGAGTGGCACCATCACGTATGGCGGCGGAACGGTCATTTCCAACGCCACACTACAATTCAATTCCGTCTTCCCGCCCTCCGGCAACATTTCGGACAACGGCACGCTCGCCCTCGCTGTGAGTGGAACACTCGCTAACAACATCTCCGGTTCAGGCGGTGTCTCGGCTATTAACAGCGCGGCGGTGACGCTCACCGGCGCCAACACCTACTCCGGTCCGACGGTGGTGCTCGGCGGTTCGGTGGATGCCACGGCTTCCAGCTATCCTTCCGGCAGCGTGTTGAGGTTGGGCAGTCAGACCGGCACCACCGTGATCGGCACGGCCAATTTTACTGCCGGCAACCCGGTGATTGGCGGTTTAAGTGCCGGTGGCAATAACGGCATCCCCAACGCAGTGAACTTGACCGCCGGCGGCCAGACGCTTTCGATCAACGGCAACGTGAGTGTTGGTAACATCAGTCCAGCGCTCGCAACAGTGATCTTACAGCCCACCGGCACGGGCGTGTCTGTCGTGGTCAACACCAACGGTGGCACCATCCAGATTGGCTTGGGCGCTGCTGGCTCGGGCGTCAATCCGGACAACGTCGAGGTGGACTTCTCGCAGATTAACAATTTTATTTGCAACCTTGGCACCAGCACCAACGGCACAAATTCCGTCTTCAACATGGGCACGCTTGATGGCAATCCCGGTCCAAACGTGGGCGGCACAACTGCGGTCAATCTGTTTCTCCTGGCGGCGGTCTCGAACTCGATCACAGCGGGCACCATCAACATCGGTGCGGGCGGTCGCGCGCTCACGCCGGATTTGCGCCTCGGTCCCGGCACCAATATCCTTAATGTCGGCACACTCAACGTAGGGAGTGTCGGTCGTGACGGTGGCCAAATGGAATTCAATACCGGCTCCGGCGGCGTCCGAATTCGCGGTGCGGCGGGCGGCTCCACAAGTGCCAACTACAATCAGGGCGTGAACGCCACCACCACCGGAGCGGGTTCTATGACAACCGTTGATTTCACCGGCGGCACCGCCGACCTGCTCTTCGGTTCAATGGTCATCGGCAACCAACCGGGTCGCGTTGGCTTCTGGACAAACGTGTTCACCTTCAGCCAAGGGGTCCTCAACGCGACCAGCGTATCGCTGTCGCAAGGAGGCAACACCAACGTTGATTACACCATAATGAATATCAATGGAGGCACAGCCACGCTCGGCCCGGTTCTCCTCAACGGCAGCATAGCCGCCAATGGCACGTTGAACATCAACGGCGGCACAGTCACGGTGCAGAGCATCTCTTACACGAACACTGGGACGAGCACATTGAGTATAAACAATGCTACGTTGAACGTGAACATACAGAGTTTCGGTAATCCAGCCACCGCCCCGGTTTCTGCGGGTGTCTTCACCGCGAACGGCACGGTCAACTTGGGCTTCTCCGGCAGCGGATTCACTGTCGGCGAGTTCCCGTTGATCAGTTACACAGGCAGCATCGGCGGCAGCGGCTTCTCTGCGCTCAACCTGACCAGTCTGCCCTCGGGCGTCACGGCTGTGTTGTCGAACGACGTCGCCAACCTCTCGGTGGATGTGGTCATCACCGCCGCACCGCTCTTGGTCAACACCAATTCGACGGACATCACCGCCACGGTTTCCGGCAGCACGCTCACGCTCTCGTGGCTGGCGGACCACACGGGCTGGCATCTACAGGCGCAGACCAACTCGCTGTCGACCGGTCTCGGCACCAACTGGGTGACGATTCCGAATACGGACTTGAGCAATAGTTACACGAATACGATTGATCCGGCGAAGGGCACCGTATTCTACCGCATGGTGTATCCGTAAGATTGAGAAGGGTCGGGCCGGG
>DMQW01000020.1:431-2913 GCA_003455565.1 Limisphaerales bacterium | reverse complement strand
GGGACAAGGCAGCTTGTCCCGGTCTTTTTTCACACGAAATGATTTTATGAAATTCAAAATTCAGCGCGCACGTCATGGCTTCACCTTGATTGAACTGCTGGTGGTCATTGCCATCATTGCCATTCTAGCGGCGATGCTTTTGCCGGCACTGGCCTCAGCCAAACGTCGTGCCTACATGGTGAATTGCACGTCCAACTTGCGCCAGGTCGGCCTGGCCATCCAGATGTTTGTTGACGATAACAATGACGTGTTGCCAAACGGCCCGGACGGTGTCGCCGCCAACCGCGGGCTTAGTGTCGGACAGAAAGCGACGTATTGCTTCCAAACAGACAACCCCAATCAGAAGGATTATCTGGTGTATGCCATCCAGCCTTATGTAGGAGCGCCCCCGCCACAAACTGCGGGGGGCATTAATATTGTTACTAATGTGATAAAAGTGATGTTCTGCCCGGCCAATGAAAAATATAACATCAAAAGCGCCGTCGGCATCGGTGACCATATCTGCTACCAAATGGTGGAAGGGTCGCTCACAGTCGGCAATGCTAATTCATACTGCAGTCTACCGTGGCGTCCTTTTGGTTACAATCTTGGAGCAGCTGGGACAGATCCTGATCTCACGCCCCAGAAGCTGAGCGCGGTGGCACGTGTAAAATCACCTTCCCAAATATGGGCAATGGTGGATGCGGATAGACTGGCGAATGCGGGAATAGGCGGTTCGGCCCAATTGCCGGATAAGCCGGCTCACGGCAGCACTCGCAACTATCTCTGGTTTGACTGGCACGTCGCCTCCGAGAAGGTTTCAGCCTCACCCTCCAACAGATACTTTGACCCAAATCCATGACCCGGTTTTGTTTAAGAAGCCGGCGGGTTTTGCCGCCCAAGCCAATGGATGAGAATTCGATCAGGCTCGCCCCGTGGAGTAAAGCATGGCAAACCACCGGAACTGGCACACCCACCTACTCCACGGGGCGAGCCCTGTGAAATAGGCGGGGCAGAAGTGCTGGCACCACCGGCCATTGGTATTTCACGGGGCGAGGCAGCATCTCATTTTAATGAAAACAATAATTCCTGAATCCAAGCTATCAGCCAGTCCTGACACCTTGAAATCCACTGCGCCCCTGCGCCAGGCCTACGACCTCTGTGTCCGCAAGACCCGCCGCAACATCAAGGCGCTGGCGGACGAACCCAGGAGCTGGTCGAACGCCGCAGACGGCAACTACGCCAGCAACAACGAAGGTTTTTACGAGATCGGCAATTGGACTTCGTCGTTCTTCACCGGCATGGCGCTGCTCGCGTGGCGCGAGACCGGAGATGAATATTTTCTCCAGCAAACGCTTCGGCTTGCCCCAGCCTACCGGGAGAAAGTATTTACCCGTTTCGTTGATACGCACCACGACTTGGGTTTCCTCTACACGCTCTACTCGGTAGCGCTTTACAAGTTGACGCAGGACAAGGCGCATCGTGAAGTGGGGCTGCGGGCTGCCGAAGTGCTTTATCAACGCTTCAACCACCAGGGCGGCTTCATCCGCGCGTGGGGACACATGAATACGACCGAGCAGGACAACCTGGCGATCATTGACTGCATGATGAACCTGCCGCTGCTCTACTGGGCCTCGCTCGAATCCGGCGACCCAAAATTCCGCGACGCTGCCATCAAACAGGCCGACACCATTCTCAAGAATTTCATCCGCGCGGATGACTCGGTGTTTCACGCTTACCGCTTCGATCTGAAAACGGGCAAGTCAATCGGCGGCGATAATTACTGCGGTCGCTCCGTGGACTCACATTGGGTGCGCGGCACGACCTGGGCCATCTACGGCTTCGCCATAAGCTACCGCTACACGGGCGACAAGAAGTATCTCGACGCGTCTCTTCGCCTCGCGCGGAAGTTCAACCAAGAACTCAACGGCGACGCGATACCGGTCTGGGATTTCCGTTTGCCCGCTGGTGAAGCTCCCTTGCGCGATTCATCAGCGGCGGCAGTGGCTGTGTGCGGTTATCAGGAACTGGAAAAACTTGGCGCGGCGGATGCATTGATCACGAAGGCCAAGGAATCTTTGCTCTACCACATTTGCAGCGACGCGTATTTGAATTTTGACGACAATTGCCGGGGCGTGTTGAGAGATGGTCAGGTCGGCCTCAACGGCCCTGGCTCGGCCCAGAACGCCTATACGAGCTGGGGCGATTACTACCTGATGGAAGCACTGGCGCATGAATTGTTCCAAGCTGAAACATGGTGGTAATACCGCCGGATTTCTATGCGAAGAGCGTGTATATTGCGCCGATGAATAGCGTTTTCGTCCAGCCTCCGAAGTGCTGCCGCCTGGTCGTAAAAAAATTCCAGGTAGTTGTTACCATCGCGCTTTTCACCGCGGCTGCGGGCACAGCCGCACAAGTTCAAATTGCGGAAGACGCTGGCCGAACATCCGTTCGGAACCATTAAGCGCTGGTTTGGCTACACGCACTTTTTACTGAAGGGGCT
>DMQW01000020.1:0-298 GCA_003455565.1 Limisphaerales bacterium | reverse complement strand
AATCTCGATGTGCAATGGGACAACGGCGCGGGAAACAACGACTGGGGCAACCCTCCTAATTGGAGTGGGAACGTGCTGCCTTCCACCGGACTCGGCACGACTGGCGACAAGATTCACATCAACTTGAGCGGTGCGAGCCGCGCGATCTATTCCGCAGCGACGGGAACGAACATCTATCAGCTCATTCGCGACGGCGACAGCGACAGCGGCGAACTTCAAGTCACCGGCGGTTCTCTTTCGAGCGATTCAACCACGGTCACCTACATCGCCAATGGCGGCCAGACCGCCACATTGAATC
>DMQW01000007.1 GCA_003455565.1 Limisphaerales bacterium | reverse complement strand
ATAAGAGACAGGGGTTGCCGCGCGCGGCGGCGGCAAGGAACGATGCTTCGGCGTCGTTTTGCGCGATGACCATGTCCGCCCACGAATTGACCATTTGATTGATGCTCTGGCCGCTGCGGCCGGCGATTTGCCGGACGCGGTCCAGCTTGTGATTTCCGCGCCAGCGGATCAGCGACTTGTCCAAACCGACGGCAGAACCAGGTTTCTGTTTCATAAAAAATAATGTTGTTTGAATTGCGCCGGAAACCAAACTTTTTTTCGGCAAGCGTATTCATAACGAGCGCCGATGGCGCTCTGAAATGGCGCGGACGCGAAACGCTCAAGGAAAAACTCAAGCCGTAGCTGCAAACCGGCGAGTGGAGTGAATAAATTTCTTGGGTGGCGCAAAGGTTCTAACTCGATTTGTCTTCGGACTCGGCAAGGTCAATCGCAACTAAATCGATGCGCGAACTCTTCTCGATTGCAGAAACAACAACTTCTTCTTCAAACATCGGTTTCACGATGTCGCTCATCATGCCGCGTGGAACATGAATTTTGAATTCCGTTCCTTTTGAATCGCGAACTATGATAAGCCCCTCCAGCTCCTTTGTCGCATCAGCTTCAAGTAAAGTTCCTTGGATTTGGATTTCCTTTTCCTTTGTCTTGATGATTGGGCGGCGCGACGCTCTGTAGATTCGTTCTCTTAACATCTTACGCGGAGTTGCGAGTGCGACCTTTCTTGTCTCTGTTCCAGTTACAGATGTAAACCCAACAGTTCGGATGTCACTGCCATCAGGTGATAGCTTTTCTGCCAGGGCAATAAAATTACGACGATATGGTTCGTCGGGAATCTTTCTTTCTAAAGCTCTGATGTCTCCTTTGTTCAGAATTTCCAGATTGTCGAGCAGTTCCTTCATCGTGTCTTTTGATTTTGAATCATCGACACCTGGTAAATCCGGCTGATTGCTTTGGCTTAATTTAAGTGTAACGGCAAAACTTGCGCTTCTCGGAACGGATAAATACAACTCAAAAGTCTTCGCTAACTTCTTTATCTTTCGTCCTGCTTCACGAAACGGGCGCTCTAACAAACGCTCCGCTGTGCGATACAGCATTGTCTCCAACACATTAACTCGCTGAACAAATTCATCACTTCTGGTCATGCCGAATCCGACACCGTCACCTTCAAGCATCATTTGCACTTCGCCGGGCGCGAGCTTGACCCCTCTCAACTCTAAATGCCGATTGAAGTAAACGTCTTCAAGCAAATCACGAAGTTCATCTGCGATTTCCAAAGGTGGGTTTCCTGCAAGGGCTGTGCTGATGAGTTGTTCAGCAACTCGCAACTCTTGACACTCAACTGCAAGAGTAGCCGCACTGCGGAATAGAACTGAACGAGTCGGTTCAAGATTACTTTCTGCTGCAAAAGTTTTGGCTGCTTCTGTTTCAAGCTTTAAGGCCTCAACCGTTAATCGCTTATAGTCGTCCATCGCGCCAGCAAGCCGAGCAGCAGCCGCTTGGTCGGCGGCGTCCATCGCTTTTTGGTGTAATGAGTTCACTTGTTTCATTTCTCAACGATTTTGACAATTGGACTCCCAAACTCAACGACCACCACAATCGCAGGCAATTTCCCATCTGACGGGTTTGTCTGCTTTAATTTCTGGCGGACTCGCGCATCGACAGTAGAAGCGTCGCCGTTGCGAATGCCGGAAACCTCAAGTCGAGCCAAACCCTGAAAGAGGGTGTTGTCTTCGTTCGGAGATCCAAGCCAAAAATCAAAACCAGTTTTCTTTTTAGAGCGTAAAACGACTTCCAATCCACAATGCTCAACAAGGAGGGCGGCGATTCCGTAAGCCCCTTGTTCGGTCGCAAATCCATCGTCATTCCAACAGCGACGCGATTGATCGGACGGGATATTCCATTCAAGTTTTCCCGGGGATTCGAAATGACCAGAGACTTGCATTTCTGTCGGACTGGTATGGCCCTGTTCTTCGAGACAAACCGAAGCCGCTTCAGCCAAAGTCTGACCATACGCAGGAGTAATTCCTTTGCGACCATTACCGAGGTCACCGAGAACCAACGGAACAGGAGAAATATTTGGCGTAGTTAGGTTCATTTTTTTCTGGCGAACTTCGCCGCAACTTTCAGACGTAGCGCATGGAAAGTAAATCCAATTCTATTTCTCCCGCTTCAAAAGAAATTGCGCCAGCGCTTCGAGGGCGACGGCTTTGCCTTTGAAAATTTTCAGCGCGGCAAACGCCTTGGCCGTCAGTTGCGCCGCGATCTGCCGCGATTTTTCCAGTCCGACAATCGCCGGGTAGGTCGCCTTTTGCACGGCCACGTCCTTGCCCGCCGTCTTGCCGAGCTGCTCGCTGGTCTGCGTCACGTCCAGGATGTCGTCAATCACCTGAAACGCGAGGCCGACGTGGTAGCCGAAGTCGGTGAGGGCCGCGAGCTGCGCAGGCGGGCAGTTCGCGCTCATGCCGCCGAGCCGCACGGAACAGCATAGCAGCGCGGAGGTCTTGCGCTCGTGGATGTAACGGAGTTCGGCCATGGAAAGTTTTTTGCCTTCGCCTTCCAAGTCCGCCACCTGCCCGGCGACGAGTTGCAACGAGCCGGAGGCTTTCGCGATTTCCAAAATGATTTTGTCGTGCGGATAGCGCGGAAATTTTTTGCATTGCGCGGCAATCTCAAACGCCTGCGTCAACAGCGCGTCGCCCGCGAGCACGGCGATGCCTTCGCCGAAAACTTTGTGGTTGGTCGGCTTGCCCCGGCGGAAATCGTCGTTGTCCATCGCGGGCAGATCGTCGTGGATGAGCGAGTAGGTGTGGATGCACTCGACGGCGCACGCGAGCGGCATGGCGTCTTTTTCCGAACCGCCGCAGGCCGCCGCCGCCGCGAGCAAGACGGCGGGACGCATCCGCTTGCCGCCGGCGAAGAGCGAGTAGCGCATCGCCTTGTGAATCGTGGCGGGCTTGGTCTTCTCGCTGGGGAGAAATTTGTCGAGCGCGGCGTTGACGGTTTCGGTGCGCGTGGCGAGAAATTGGTTCAAGTCGAACTGTGATTTTTTGGCGGCCATAAAATTATCTGGAGAAAATGCCGGAAAGGAGCGCAAGTTTGAAGGGAATTTTTATTCTGTCGGGGCGGGAACAAAAGGAG
>DMQW01000227.1:2992-6061 GCA_003455565.1 Limisphaerales bacterium | reverse complement strand
TGGCGGCGCTCTGCCGAGACGCCGCTACACGCCAATCGGATGCCACGCGGTCTTGAATTCCACCGTGTCGAGAATCCAATACGGGTCTTCCACTTTCGCGGCGAACCAGTCGGCAGCCGCGAGCGAATGATTTGAGTAACGCTTGAGATTCGTCGCCACGCCCGCTTGCAGCTTCGCGCTGATTTCAGAATCACCTATGCCGTCCACAATCGCGTTCACGTCCATGTGGCTGGCGATGTGCGAAACGAGTTCCGCGCGCTTGCCGGTGAGGATGTTCACCACGCCGCCGGGCAGATCGCTCGTCGCCAGAATTTCGGCGAACGTCGCGGCGGGCAGTGGAAATTTTTCCGAGGCGACGACGATGGCCGCATTGCCGCTCAAAATCACCGGTGCGACCAGCGACACCAGCGCAAGCAATGACGGTTCATCCGGTGCAAGCACGACAACCACGCCGGTTGGTTCGGGCGTGGTGAAATTGAAATGCGACGACGCGACCGGGTTCACGCTGCCAAACACCTGCGGGTATTTGTCCGTCCAACCTGCGAAATGCACGAGCCGGTCAATCGCCAGCGTCACTTCGCGTTTCGCTTTCGCCGTGCTGACGCCGGTCGAACGCGCGATTTCATTGACCAATTCATTCGCGCGGTTCTGCAACATCTCGGCGGCGCGATAAAGAATCTGCCCGCGATTGTAGGCCGTGGCCTTGCCCCAGCCGTCCACCGCCGAGCGCGCGGCAACGACGGCATCGCGGAAATCCTTGCGCGAGGCGTGGGCGAAATTGTCGAGGTGTTCGCCCGCCGGGGATTTCGCGGGCAGATAGCGTCCGCTCTCGCTGCGCGGAAATTTTCCGCCGATGTAGAGCTTGTAGGTTTTTTTGACGTCGAGACGTGCGCTCATGATTTTTGAAATGATGTTCGTTGAACCTATCCGCTGCCGCAAAATTCGCAAAGACAAAACTATTTTCCAACCGCAAACCGGTTTCGCTGCGGTGGCCTGGATGTGAGTATTCGATTGCCAAGCCGTCGTTCAACTGGCTCAATAATCGCACAACCAATACACTGAATGCGGCCAGCCGCTGCTGCACGGCATCGAATACGCCTCCCAGGTTTTTTTCGGCGTGATGCAAATCGTGGTCAAAGTCGCGCCCATCGGCGCTTTCGGCGCGATGGCGTTCACGATTGGAAGCTACGGCCTGGGCGCATTGAACCATCTCATTGCGTTGATGGCCGGATTCTATCTCACGGCGGCGCTGTTTGTCGTCGTCGTCCTGGGACTCATTGCGCGGTGGAGCGGGTTCTCCATTTTTCGATTTCTGAATCACATCAAGGAGGAACTCATGCTTGTGCTGGGCACCAGTTCCTCGGAAACGGCGCTGCCGGGAATGATTTTGAAAATGCGCCAGCTCGGTTGCAGCCGTTCCACCGTCGGCCTGGTGATTCCCACCGGTTACAGTTTCAATCTCGACGGCACGAATATCTACATGGCGATGGCTGCGGTGTTCCTCGCCCAGGCCACGAACACGCCGCTCGACTTGAGCCACCAAATCAGCCTGCTGTTGATCGCCATGATCACCTCCAAAGGCGCCAGCGGCGTCACCGGCGCGGGTTTCGTCACCCTGGCGGCGACGCTCGTGGCCGTGCCCAGCGTGCCGATTGAATCGCTCGCGTTACTCGTCGGCATAGACCGGTTCATGAGCGAGTGCCGCGCCCTCACCAACCTGATCGGCAACGGCGTTGCCACCGTCGTCATCAGCCGCTGGGAAAACGAAGTCACGAAAGTGGCGCTCAACGAGAATCTAAAAAATCCGCTCGCCCTGCCCGACAAGATTTAAGCAATCCAATCCTCAACGGGGCGCCAACCGATGCAGTCCGCCCTCGTGGTGGACTCGGCGGATCGAACATATTGTGACGTTCGTCCAGACGATGCAGGCCATTCCAGGCCATTCGAAATTGCTTCCCTCGCCGGCGAAGTCGGCTATACCGAGAGCATGAAGCGAATCCGCGCCTTTTTGTTAGCGATCACCGTGGCATGGCCCGCCTTGGCGGTTCCACCGCAACCCTCGTTGCCTTCAGCGGTCGTGCCTGATGGGCTTGGCGTAAACATCCACTTCACCGACGCGCGACCCGGCGAGTTGGAAATGCTCGCGGCAGCGGGTTTCCACTGGGTGCGCATGGATTTCTTCTGGGGCGGAACGGAGAAGCGACGAGGTGAGTATGATTTCTCCGCCTACGACCGGTTGCTGGCCGCGCTTGAAGCCCAAAAACTGCGCGCGCTGTTCATCCTCGATTACGGCAATCCGCTTTACGAACCGGATAGCGCCGTTGCCACGGAAGCAGGCCGTCGCGCTTTCTCGCGCTGGGCCGCTGCTGCGGCTGTGCACTTCAAAGGACATGGCATCCTTTGGGAAATCTGGAACGAGCCGAACGGCACTTTTTGGAAACCGAAATCAAACGTGGATGATTACGCCGCGCTCGCACTCGCCGCCGCAAAGGCCATCCAAGCCGCCGCGCCCGGCGAAGCCGTCATTGGCCCGGCCACGTCGGGAGTGGACCTGCAATTCATCGAAAGCTGTTTCAAGGCCGGGCTGCTTGACTGGTGGGATGCCGTTTCGGTGCACCCCTATCGGCAGTCGGCGCCGGAAAGTGCGGAAGCCGATTACCAGAAACTGCGCGAGTTGATTGCGCGCTATGCGCCGAAGGGAAAATCCATTCCGATCCTCTCGGGTGAATGGGGTTACTCCAGCGCGTGGCAAAACTTCGACGATGACGCACAGGGCCAGATGCTCGCGCGCCAGTGGCTCGTTAATCTCGCCAACCACATTCCGCTTTCAATCTGGTATGACTGGCACGACGACGGCACTAATCCGCTGGAGCCAGAACATCATTTCGGCACGGTTGCCAACGAGTATCACGCAGGTGGCTCACCAGTCTACAAACCGAAACCCGCATACCTCGCCGCGAAAGCACTAACCTCCGTTCTGCAAGGTTTTCAATTCACCAAACGCCTCGCACTCGGCAAGCCGGACGATTACGCGCTGTTGTTCCGCAAGGGCGATGAGTTGCGGCTGGC
>DMQW01000227.1:0-2843 GCA_003455565.1 Limisphaerales bacterium | reverse complement strand
GCGAGTTTGAAGTCATCACCCACACGGGCGAGCGGGGCGAAACCATCTTCGCGAACGAAAGCGGTCTCGTGTTCACGCCCAAACGCGCACCCCAGTATCTCATCGTGCGGAAATCCAATCCGCTCCTCAGTTCCGTTCCTGCGGCGTGTCCCTTGCAAGCCCGACTTGGTCTCGTGGGTGCCAAAACTCTAGCGGTCCAAATCGATAACCCAAGTGATGCCTCTTTCAACGGCACACTCCATCTGACTCAATCCGCCGGTGTCGGCAACTCCGGTCAACGCGGAATCAAATTGAAACCCGGCGAAACTTCGAAGCTCCTGAATTTCGCGTCCGCCCCCTCGACCAACTCCGAAATCATGGCCGGACTGCGCATCGAAAGTGAAGGCACCGTGATGCTGGAGCTGGCTCCGCGCCGATTTCGTCCCCTGGCCGACGCGATGTTGTCCGAAGGGCGGATCGTTTCTGATGGCGATGCCAAAATCGCTTCGCAGCAATCCATCGCAGTTTCGATCGCGCCGGAACCTTTGCCTGGTCTCAATTCGCCGGTCGTAAAGATTAACTACCAGTGCGCTGAGGGCTGGAAATTCTTCCGCGTCGTTCCAGCAGACAGCCATTCGCATGGCATCGTCGGCGCACCAGCCGGATTCGGACTTTGGGTTTACGGCGATGGCCGAAATGCCAGTCCGCGTTTGCGCATCGTGGATGCGACCGGGCAAACGTTTCAACCCACCGCTGCGGCGATTGATTGGACTGGCTGGCGCTACCTCGAGTTCGACTTCAATGCGCCCGCCGGCCACTGGGGCGGTGCCAACGA
This sequence comes from Limisphaerales bacterium, assembly GCA_003455565.1. Lineage (GTDB taxonomy): Bacteria > Verrucomicrobiota > Verrucomicrobiia > Limisphaerales > UBA11358 > UBA11358. The sequence goes on along the minus strand of DMQW01000227.1, from coordinate 2,029 downwards.
TGGCGTGATTCATTTCCCGATTCGCTGGGACACACTTTTTCTGCTCGACAACGTCTCAAGGCAGAAAAGCGAAGGCACACTCTACCTCGCCTCACCCGCGCTAATCTACCCATGACGACTGCCAAAGCTTCGCCGAACTGGAGAAACAACTTTCCGACCACGCGAAGAAACAAGCTGGAGCTTGACCGCGAACCACTCGGAACACACAAAAGAAATCCCGGCTCGACGCAGGACCATCCCGAAATTAAAAAATCCCTTCCCGGCGGCAAACTACATCATCCCGGCAGCCTTTGGGTTTGTCCGTGCGCGGCCAAAGATCATCCGTGCGCGGCTCAAGCCGACCCCGGCAGCGTTTAAGATTATCCCGGCATGGGGCAAATTCATCCGTGCGCGGCCTCCGGCCATCCGTGCGGAGAGCCAACCCACCCGTGCGCGCGTCCGGCTGCCTCGTGCGCGGGCCAAATCCTTCCGTGCGCCGCGCCGGACGGCTCGTGCGCGCGCAAAGATGATTCATGGACACTCCCAAACGGCTCGTGAACAGCACCAGACGGCATCCCGACGGTGCATTTTCGCCCGTGCGGAGCACAAACCCGCCGTGCGGAGACCCGGATGCCCCGTGCGCGGGAAGTGGCCAGCCACATTGACTCCCGCAAGGCGCATCATGCCGCGCCCGCGCCGACACCGCCCGCAACACCGCATCCTTAAAATCAATCATTCAAAACCCACTGGATTCGCTGCAAGCAATTCAGCGGGTTCTTTCTTAACGCACACTCCCAAATCCGAATCACCCGCCAGCCAGCGCGACGTAATGAAGCACGCTTTGATTTGTCGCGCTTGATGTTTCCAGAAACTTTGTTGTCCCAATAAGCCTGTCGTGATTTTGGTCTGCGATAGCAAAAGGGGCAGCCGTGCCAGAAGCACCCATCAACGAAGACGACAATTTTTTTGTTTGCAAAGACGAAATCGGGTTTTCCCGGTAAATGAAGCCCGCCTAAACTCCATCCCTTGATTCCAGCTTGCACCAATGCTGCACGAAGTTTCCATTCCGTCGAACGATTTCGCTGACTGCGAATCTTCGACATGATTGCGGATCGTTTTAAGCGACTAACGGAGTCCACGTTTTTTCACGCGAGAAGTTTTTCTCTTTTCGTCTTTGTAAGAGACCTGACGACTGGTGCGAACTGGAAGCACAAACGCCGCGTCCTGCAATGCCCCATTTCCTTCACCATTCGCAAAAATAGTGGCTGGCGGGGAATTGCTATTCCGGCTTTCGAGAATTTTGGGCAAACCAGCGAATGCTTCGCCGACTCCCGTGTGAGGTTTGACTTGAAGAAATCCGTCCGCTTGCCCGTGGGTGGGTTCAGGCATTGGAACTTTTGGGAATGGTTTACGCACACCGATGAAGAAGATTCTTCGTCGTAATTGAGCCGCGCCAAAGTCCGCCGCACTAAGAATCCCATGATTTACGTTGTAGCCAAGCTTGTCCATGCGGGCGAGAATATCGCGAAGCAAATCACCATTGGCTGCGCCCTTCAAACCCGATACGTTTTCCATTATGAAATACGTTGGTTCTGTTTCTTCAACAAACCGAAGAAACTCATAGACCATTTGGCCGCGAGGATCTTGAAACCCTTTTTGAAGTCCTGCCTGGCTGAATGCTTGGCATGGCGGTCCGCCGATGATTTTTCATCCCAACGGGATGAAATCATTTAGCCTAGGGTTGCGAGGAACGAGTTACCCTAGGTAAATTAAAACCAAATTCCTCAACCCTGAAAGGGTTGTATCAATCCCAAACAAACCGCTCATCGAATTCGACCCCGTAGCGTTTCAAGAATTCTCGAAACTCATCCTGAAACGAAACTTTTCGATGATGCTCCTCTTGCCCGGCGATATAATTTCTAACCGATTCAACTTGTGAATTGCCGATAGAGAAAATGCCATAGCCGCTCTGCCATGAGAAATCGTGCAGGTCGGGGCTTTTTGTTTTCAGCCAGAGCGATGAACCGCGCTTGACCTCCTTGACCATGTC
>DMQW01000167.1 GCA_003455565.1 Limisphaerales bacterium | reverse complement strand
CCAGACTTTCTCCGGCACGTTGCTCCAGCAGGCGGCTTCGTTCAGGAAAATGTCATGCGTGGCGGGGCCGAGTAATTCTGACGGAGCGCGAGTTGTCTCAACTCGCAGCGCGTTCGCGGGAGCAGACGGCTCGGAAACTTCGGATGCGCTCGTGCTGGCGGGAGTGCTGCGAGTTGGGACAACTCGCGCTCCGAACGCCGCCGCCTCGTCCGCCGTGAACGGGCGCGTTGCCAATTTGCCTTTGCCGGGCATCGTCACGCCGTTTTGTCCGGCGTGGCCCCAGCCGGCGGTGACGGAAAGATTTAATGTCTCGCGCGTCAACCGGGTGACAACGGCAATCTTCACCAGTTCCGCGCGAACTTTTCCCGCCGTCACGCCTTGAACTGGCGTTTCGGTGTCAAGCAAGACGGCGACTTGTTTGCCCAATTCTGCGGATGCGAGCAACGCGACCTTGGAATCGGGCAACGGAATTCGCGGCCAATCCTGACGAACACCGTCGGCATTCTCCGCGAGATACGCGGGCGAATAACCAATGGCGAGCGCGTGCATCCAAATCAAAGCCGCCGTGTCGGCGTCGTCATCGGGATTCTTGATGCCGAGCTTGGCGAGATACGCGCGAGCGGCGGGCGAAAGGTTGGCGGTGATTTTGCCCGCATGGTAGGCGGGTGCGGCTTCGTGCAGCACACTTTTGAACTCGCCGTTGCCGTCGTCCTTTTTCTTTAGCTTGGTTGGCAACGCGGCGCGCAGACGAAACGGAATTGCAACAGCATCCGGTGTCAAATAATGGTCGTCGGATAAGCAAGCTGTGAAACTCATCGGCGCACCTTCAGGACTGCGCGGGCAATTCATGCGAGTGAGAAGAAATGAATTCCCTTTCCAGCATTGTTGCCAAAGTGTCGGGCGCGGCTCGTTCCAAAGTGGACGCTCGGAACTAAAATAACACCAGCGAGTATCAAATGGACGGAGCGCATAACGACGTAGATTTTCCGATTCAAAATCTTCCGCCGCCGTGACTTTCTCTCTCGCCTTCTTTGCGTCAAAACGTGCGGCGTCTTCCGTCAGCCCGGTTTTCAAAATCTTCAACTCATCCCAAGAAACATTCGGGTCGTAATAATCCAGCATCCGTTTTTCCAAAGCCATGCGGTCAATGTCAATCAATGCGCCCGCGCGTTTTTCCATCAGTCCATTGCTCGGAGCTTCGGCACACAATTCGGTCAAGCGTGGCCAGCCGTGATAATCTCCCGTGACATCAGACGGACAAAAAGAAAAACGATTTTCTTTGGTCGGCTTAACATTCTCATACTGCTTGGCGAACTTTTTCGCCTTGAGGCTTTCCAAAAGTTCCGCGCGCTTGTCCGCACCCCAAAACTGACGGAAGAATACGTCCCCTATTTTACTTGTAGGAGACGACGTGAGGAGACTCTTACTTTTCTTCTTGGAAGTTTGAGACTCCTCACGTCGTCTCCTACGAATCATGGTGGCTATCGCCGTGCCCACACGGATGCCTTCGCGGTTGTATTCCGTGGAAAACACGGACGGGTCGGGCTTGCCTTCCGGCGTGAGCTTGCCGGTCTCGCGGCTGTCGCCGTTCAAACAGTCAAACCAAAGCGAATCGAACTCCTGCAAGAACCGCTGCCGCATCACGACAAACGACGGGTCGCTCAAGTAGGAAAAATTGGAAATGAAACTGACGATACCAAGGCCGGTTTTTTCCGCGATGCGCCGCTCGGCCAGGCGGAAGAACCGAACGTAAAGATCGTCGAGGTTGAATTTCTTGATGCCCCAGACCTTGACCAGACCTTCCTTGTAAGAATCAACCAAGCCTTGCTCCTCCTCCGGGCTGATGCCCGCGAAGGCGTTGTAAGGCGGATTGCTGATGATGACGAGAATGGGTTTCTTCTGTTTCACGTTGCCCGCGCCCGCGCGCTCGGCTGCCAACTCCGGCCAGTTGGCGAGCTTGGGATTCTCCCCGGCAAAATCCCAGCCGGTCAGCGAGTTGGTCAGGAAAATTCCGGCGCGTTCGCCTTTGGCATCGTCCAGCGGCACGCCCAGATTTTGCAGGAGCAAACCCATTTGCAAATGCGCCACAACGAACGGCGCGGGCATGATTTCAAAACCAAAGACACGTTTTTGCGCGGCTTCTTTTACGGCTTCAGCATTGAGGGCGTCGCCTTCACCTTTTTCCTCTTTAAGCGTTTGCGCAATGACTCGCAACACCTCGATGACATACGCGCCCGTGCCGCAGGCAATGTCGAGCACGAACACACGCGGGTCGGCGAGGCCGTCGGGAATGTTCAATCCATCTTTATCGCGCAGCGCGGCGTCCACGCGGGCGACCTGATACTGCACAATCTCCGGCGGCGTATACCACACGCCCAGTTGCTTGCGCAGTTCGGAGTCGAAGGCTTCCAGAAATGGCTCGTAGAAATACTGGACGGCGTGGGATTCCAGAAATTTCTCAAAGAACGCGGCGCGGTCAACGCGGTTGAGCGCGGCGGCGGTCCAGTCCAAAACTTCCACCAATCCAAGCGGGCCGAGCTTTGTCGGCGTGGCGACCTGCTCAAACAACGCCTTGATCATCGGCACATGGAGCGTCCACGCGGCGGACTTCCAATCGAAATCATTTTTACGCTGCGGCTTTTCCTTGTGCCAGAGAACCCACGCAGAAAACACGCCATAAAATAAAGTTTGAACCAGCGTGGAGCGGAAGAAGTGTTCGCCCTTCTCCGCCTCGAACTTCATGCCGAGCGCTTCTTCCAACGCGCCACGGACGGCGGCGAGCGCGGGCAAATCACCGGCGTTTTCCACCCGGGCGCGGGCATCGCGCGCATACGAGGCGAGGAAGAAGGCCACGTCTTTGGGATTGTTCAACGGCGCGTTGTGGAGCATCACCCGCTTGAGGTATTCGGCGCAGCGTTCACCCAGCGCGTCTGCCGTCTTGCGCGGGTGCGCGGCGGCCAGCCAGAAAGATTTTTCATCCGGCGCGAGTTGAAAGCCTTCAAGTTTTTGCGTCTTGCCGCCAATGCGTTTGAGCAAAAGAAATTCGCGGTAGTTGGTCAGCAACACCTGACCGTAGCGTCCGAGATATTTTTCCACCTGCGGTGATTCCGCAAAATCCGCGATGTCTTCGCCGACCGATTTGACTTCGATGACGCCGCGCGCGGGAATGAGTTCGCCAAAATTTTCCGCCTCGTCGTGTTGTTTCAACTGTTCGGGCAGGAACAATCCGCCATCCGGAATGCCCGCGCCGGTGTTCTTGGGATGGATGATGCACTTGACCTTCGGTTTGAGCGGGTGACCGGCGGCGTTGAGGAGATTTTGGAGCACGCCGTAGCCGGAAGTTTCCTTCGTCGCCCCGCGCAACGTGGCGATTTCGGTGAGATAAGTTTCCAGCGGGTGCATGACGTTTGACGCGCGCGATTGTGCGCGGGAAAATTATCAGCGTCAATCCGCGTTCATCAGCGGTTGAAGATTTTCGCGTGATTCGTGTGTTTCGCGGTTCACCTCATCCGGCCTCCGGCCACCTTCTCCCCATCCGATGCGGAGAAGGAATTATTTTGCGGGACGATTTACTAGGGTAGGTGCTTGCGCATGGCGCACCAACCCTAGGCTAATTTCCGTGACGCCTTCAGCGTATTTGAATTCGCGTCAATTCGTGCAATTCGCGTCAAAGCCTTCACGCCTTCGCGTAAAGTTCGTTTCCCTTTTCGGCAAACTCTTTGGACTTTTCTTCCATCCCTTTTTTCAACGCTTCTTCCTCGGCACCAACTGGATTTCCATTCCCGGCTCGACGACGAACACTCAGTTTGTCGCGCCGCTCGTGCCGGAGAATCCCAGCGTGTTCTACCGCCTGATTTACCAGTGAGACTCAACGCGAGTGTGTCGGCGCGCGGCGAAACTATTTTTACGCCGCGAGATGCCGTGACTGGCGTTTGGGCAGCGAACGGTCGCGGTCGCGAATGACCGGCCAGTTTTCCGCCGGCAAAAATTCCTTCAAAAAATTCGGCGCATCGCGGCGGCCGGTGCGCTGGCAATCGCGCCAGAAAGTTTCGGCGACGAGCTTCGCGTCAAGGGCGAGTTCGCGCGTGAGAAATTCAAACAGCAGTTCCATCAGTCGCGCCAAAGCGATGCTGTCCGTCCGTCCGATTCGCGCGTAAAGCCAGTCGCTGAAACGGAGAAAAGAATGGAACGGCGATGCGTTTGGAGTTCCGGCTTCAGCCGGTTGGGTGGAAGTATTGCGCGCCTGCTCGCCGTTGCCGCCTGAAGGCGGAACTCCAAACCCAGTCCAAATCAGCGGCGTGGTGGCGACGAAATTGCCGCTGTTGCCGACCAAATCCCAGTAGCGCGCAAACCGGCGCAGCCGTTGCATCGTGGCGAAATCAATCAGCTTGTTCTGCAAAATTTCGTAGGCCGGATGCGTGTTGTAAATCATCTGCCACTCGGCGTCGTGCCGGAAAATTGGCGTGCCGCGCAGCCGTTTCAAAATGCCGACCTGGATTTCCTGCGGACCGAGCGCGATGAGCTTGTCGAACCCGGCGGCGAAACTTTCCAGCGTTTCGCCGGGCAGGCCGACGATCAAATCCGCGTGGATGTGGACGCTGGTTTCCTTCCGCAAAAAATTAAAATTGTCCGCGAGGCGTTCGTAATTCTGCCGGCGGCTGATGAGCGCGCCGACTTCGGGATTGAACGTCTGGATGCCCACCTCGAATTGCAACGCGCCCGGCGGAAACTTGACGATGACCGCGCGCAGTTCGTCGGGCAGACGGTCAGGCACCAGCTCGAAATGAAAAAACATTCCCGGCTGATACCGCGCGCGAAAAAATTCCAAAATCGCCTTGCTGGCGGCGATGTTCAGGTTGAACGTGCGGTCCACGAACTTGAATTGCTTTAATCCGCGATCCAGAAGTTTTTGCATCGCCGCGAGAAATTTATCAAGCGGCGCCTGCCGCACCGGAATGTCGAGCGACGACAAACAAAATTCGCAGGTGAACGGACAACCGCGCGACGCCTCGACATACACGATGCGGTGCGCGATGTCCGCGTCCGTGTAATAATCGTAGGGCAGGGCGATGCGCGAAAAATCCGGCAGTTCGGCGGCGATGATTTTAAGCAACGGAACGCCGGCCTCCGGCATGGCTCGGACATTTTCTCCATCTGGAACTTGCCGAGACGGTGCTCGGCGTTCCAACAACACCCGGCACACCTCCGCAAATTTCAAATCCGCCTCGCCGGTGATGACGTGGTCGGCGAGCTGGACGATTTTTTGCTCCTCGGTTTCGTAGCTGACCTCCGGGCCGCCGAGAATAATTTTGATTTCCGGTCGGACGCGCTTGATGGCGGCGATGACCTCGGTGGTTTGCGCGACGTTCCAGATATAGATGCCGAAGCCGATGATGCGCGGTTCGCGCGCGAGCAACGCCTCGGCGATGTCGAGCGGGCGCAGGTTGATGTCGAACTCCGCGATGACGGCGCGCGGTTGCAGTTCGCCGAGGTTGGCGAACAGATAGCGCAATCCAAACGCGGCGTGGATGAACTTCGCGTTGAGCGTGGTGAGAACGATGTCCGGCATCGCGTTAAAACTAGCAGCCGCCGCCGCGCGAGCCAAAGCGGAAATTAATTCTGCGCGCGCCCGCTCGCGACGAAGCTGCTGGCGAGCGGATTTGGTCTTGAATCCAGTTTTCTGCACGGGATACTCAACGCATGAACCGCCGAAATTTTATCAAGCTCGGTGTCGTTGGCACCGGCGCGGCGCTGGCTGGCGTCGAATCATTGCGGAGCGAGCCGGTGGCCGTTTCAACTTCGTCCAAACCGTCCGCCATGGTCGCCATGCCCATCAGCGTGGCTCCGCTCGCGCAGCGGGACTTGGATGCGATGTTCGCCGATATGCGGGAGCGCGCCGGGGTGAACGCGTTGTTTCCCTTCATCTATTCCCACGAACCGCATCGCGCGGGCGTGGAGTCCGCCGGATTTCACGGCGGCAATTATGCGCGACCCCACATGCAATTTTACAAGGACACGCCGCTGAATTTGTCGGACATGCGTGCGCCCGAATTCGGCGACGTGGATATTTTGGAGCGCGTCATTCCGGTGGCCCGCAAGCACGGTATCCGCACATTCTGCTTTTTGCTGGAAGACAATACGCTTCCCGCCGCCGTGAAGAATTGGGAATCACTTTACGAGGTTGACCATCATGGCCGGCGCACTGCCGGTCATCCGGGCGGGCCATGTTTCAACAATCCCGGCTACCAGAATTTCACGCTGGGACTGGTTGAAGATTACGCGCGCTCCTACGACATCGGCGGCATCATGTGGGGATCGGAACGTCAAAGCGGATTGCTCAACGCGCTGGGCCTTTCCCAAAGCAGCGGACAGGACCCCGGCCGCACCACCTGCTTCTGCGAGTTCTGTCAGAAAAAAGGGCGCGACCGTGGCGTTGATGTCGAGCGCGCCCGCCGCGGTTTCGGTGAGGTGGAAACTTTCGTGCGCAACAGTCGCAATGGCCAGCGTCCGCGCGACGGTTATTTCACGACATTCTGGCGGTTGCTCCTGAATTATCCTGAATTGCTCGCGTGGGAAAATCTCTGGGCCGGCAGCCGCCACGAATTTCAGGCGGCGATTTATCGCAAAGTCAAAGCCATCAACCCCGCTCTGCAAGTCGGCTGGCATGTCTGGCACAATATGTCGTTCAGCCCGTTCCAGCGCGCCGAGGAAAATTTCACGGACTTGACCGGGTTCTCCGATTTCATCCGGCCCGCGCTTTACAACAACGTCGCCGGCGGACGATTCGTGAGTTTCGTCAAAGGCGCGCGCAACTCCGTCTTCGGCGATCTGTCACCCGAAGCCACGCTCGATGTGCTTTACCGGGAGTTGAATTACAACGAAGCGTCTTACGACAAACTCGCCGCGACGGGACTTTCGGCCGGTTATGTGAAACGCGAAACCCGCCGCGCGGTCGAAGCCGTGGCTGGTCATCCCGTGCAAATCTGGCCGGGGGTTGACATTGACGTGCCGGTGAGTGCGGGCGGAGGACATTGCACACCAGAGAGCGTGGCGCGGGCGGTGAACGCCGTTTTCAAGGGCGGCGCGCAAGGCATTATCCTGTCACGCAACTACGTCGAGATGAAGCCGGAGAATCTGTCGGGCGCAGGCAGCGCGTTGCGTGAACTCGGCGTGATTTAGCACGACGGACGAAAGCAATGGGCAAACTCAAAAAAAACCTGCTTGACCCGCTCGCGACGAAGCTGCTGGCCAGCGAATTCAAGCCGGGTGATAAAATCAAAGTCAGCACGTAGGATGGGGAATTGGCTTTCCAGAAGAAATAAATTAAAGTTCCGCGCACTTCAAACTTTCAACGGCAGAACACGAGCACGGGCCTCATCGAGAACAATCAACGCACCTTTTTCAAGCTCCGGTTGAAATTGACGGAGCGTGCTGGCCATCGAGATGGGCGCAACCGCCGAGGACATCGCGCTTACCGTGCATCCTCACCCGACGCTGTCCGAAACGCTCATGGAATGCGCCGAAGCCTTTTACGGCCACGCGACGCATACGGTGTCGAAGAAGAAGCTGTAGCGTCGAGCGTCTCGCTTGACGTAGAGCCGGGCATCTTGCCCGGCGGAAAAAACGGTGCAAAGGTAGTGTGAGGCGTCCGAGATTTCGTGAGCGGCAGAAGTTTGGACCTTTTGTTCCGGGCGGTAGGATGCCGCCCTCTACGGCAGCCAGGATAGTTGCCGCTACAAATCTTCGTTATTGAAACGCGGCGTTCTCCAAGTAGTATTTGCGCCCTGACCTTTCGGGTCAGGCCAATGGTTCGGGACGTAGCGTAGCTTGGTAGGCGCTTGTTTGGGGTGCAAGAGGTCGTGAGTTCAAATCTCCCCGCCCCGACCTTTTCAAATTTTTCCAATGCTTCTGATTCAATGAGGAATCCATGAAACCATGAATGGAAAACCTCCTGCCTCTTTGGTTTCCTTATTCAATAAATCGAAACCAACACCGGTTTCATCAATCGTTGCTTGACGTAGTCCACGCCGATTGAAAAGCTGGCTGACGAAACCACTGTGAAACAAACCGCCAGCAACGGGCATTCTTCCCACTGCACGCTTTTCTTTTCGCGAACCACAACGCTCACAGTGCCGCCATGACTTGGTCACAAAACTACGCGCCGCTGGGCAGTGTTGGCGTTTCGGCGCTGATCGCCGCGCTGCCGGTCGTCACGTTGCTCGGATTGCTGGCCTTCTGGCATGTGCGCGCACAGTTCGCTGCGCTCGCGGCATTGTTCGTCGCCGCCGTCATCGCCATTGCCGTCTATCACATGCCGGCGCGGCTTGCGCTGGCGGCGGCGGTTTATGGCGGGGCATTCGGACTCTTTCCCATCGGCTGGATACTTCTGAATGCGATTTTCATTTACAACCTCAGCGTGGAGACCGGGCAATTCGCCATTCTGCAAAGACAATTGTCCGGTGTTTCTCGCGACCGCCGCATCCAGGCATTGTTGATCGCTTTCAGCTTCGGGGCTTTTATCGAAGGCGCGGCTGGCTTCGGCGCGCCTGTCGCCATCACCGGCGCGTTGTTGATCGGACTCGGTTTTCGTCCGCTCGAAGCGGCGAAGCTGGCGCTTATCGGCAACACCGCCCCGGTCGCGTTCGGATCGCTCGGCATTCCACTGGTCACCCTGGCAAAGGTCACCAATCTCGATCTGCTGTCGTTGAGCGCCATGGTTGGCCGCCAGCTTGGTCTTGTGTCCATCATCATTCCATTCTGGCTGATCGTCGCGCAAGTGGGCTGGCGCGGCATGATTGGCGTCTGGCCTGCCTGCCTCGTCACCGGCGTGACGTTCGGCGCCACGCAATTCCTCGTCAGCAACTTTCACGGTCCGTGGCTGGTCGGCATTGCCAGCGCGACGGTTTCAATGTTTTCGCTGGTGGCGTTGATGAAATTCTGGCGGCCCGCGGAAGAACAACAGACTTCGGCACAGGCGACGGCCGCGGATCAACCGCCGGCCAGCCGGCCCGGCCCGGCGTGGAAAGCCTGGTTGCCGTGGATTTTTCTCTCATTGTTCGTTTTCCTTTCCGGCCTGCCGGCGATCAAGAATTTTCTGAACAGCGTGTTCGCTCCGAACTTTCATGTGCCGCTGCTCGATGATGCCGTGCTGCGCGTGCCGCCGGTGGTGGTAAATCCCACGCCCGAACACGCCGTGTTTTCCTTCAACGCCCTCTCCGCCACGGGCACGGCTCTTCTGCTTGCCGGAATTCTCGCCGGTCTTTGCCTTCAACTTCGCCCGAAACGCATTCTGCAAATCTATGGCCGCACGATCTGGCGCGTCCGCACTTCACTCCTGACCATCGCAATCATGCTTGCGCTCGGTTACACTACGCGCTACAGCGGCACGGACACGACCATGGGCCTCGCGCTGGCCGCGACGGGTTTTCTTTTTCCGTTTTTCTCACCGCTCATCGGCTGGCTGGGTGTCGCGTTGACGGGCAGCGATACTTCGTCCAACGTGCTGTTCGGAAATCTGCAACAGGTGACGGCGCAACAACTCAACCTTCCGCCCATCCTCATGACCGCCTCGAACAGTTCCGGCGGCGTCATGGGTAAAATGATTGACGCTCAGAGCATCGTCGTCGCCAGCGTTGCCACGGGCGGGTGGCCAGACAGTCCCGACGCGGGCACGGTGCTGCGTTCGGTGTTCTGGCACAGCCTCGCGCTGGCCATTCTCATGGGGCTGCTTGTAATGTTGCAGGCCTACGTGTTTCAATGGATGATTCCGACACAATGAACTGCTCCAATCGCGCGATAGCGTCTTGGACTGCGCCAGCCCTCTGGC
>DMQW01000427.1:6503-7319 GCA_003455565.1 Limisphaerales bacterium | reverse complement strand
AGAGGGCTGGCGCAGTCCAAAACCTTGCGGCAGTTTGGATGGGTTAATGGGAAAGCGTCCAACTGAATCGCCGCCACCGAACTCATGAACACGCCTCTTCATCACGTCATCCGGCCCGGCATCGTCCACTTCATGGCGTTTCCCGCCACGATCAAGGGTGAAGGGCCGATTCTTGAAACCTGCCGCCAGATTCTTGCCGACGATTATTTCGGCGTCATCGAGATTTCGTGGATCAAAGACCCAGCCGTCCGTGTGCAGGTCAAAGCCATGCTCGCCAGCGCCGGTGTCGAAGCCAAATACGGCGCGCAACCGCGACTGCTCACGCAGAAGATCGACCTCAACAGCGCCGATGAAACCATGCGCCAGCGCGCCGTCGCCGAAATCAAATCATCCGTGGACGAGGCAAGCGAACTCTGCATCCGCGACGTCGGTTTGTTGAGCGGTTCGGATGTCCCGGCAGCCGGGCGGCCGGCAGCGATGGATCGTTTGGAAAAATCCTTGGTCGAGCTTTGCCGCTACGCCTCCGGGCGCGGACAAAACATCGTCCTCGAAGTCTTCGACCGCGACATTGACAAGAAAGCCCTCATCGGTCCGGCGAACACTGCGCTTGAAATTGCCGTGCGCGTGAAACGTTCGTGCAAAAACTTTGGCCTGATGGTGGACTTGAGTCACATTCCGCTCTTGGGCGAATCGCCGGCGCAAGCGCTGTTGCCCGTGCGGGAGCACATCGCGCACATCCACATCGGCAACGCCTATTTCAAAGACCGCAAAGATCTCGCGTGGGGCGATCAGCATCCGCGCTTCGGCTATCCCGGC
>DMQW01000427.1:0-6248 GCA_003455565.1 Limisphaerales bacterium | reverse complement strand
GGCTACCTCAAGGCGGACGGTTCGGCGCGCGGCAATGTTTCCTTTGAAATCAAACCTTTGCACGGCGAGGATTCCGCCGTGATGATTGCCGCTGCCAAGCGCAAGCTCGGCGAAGCCTGGGCGCGACTCACACTTTGAACGCCGCATGAAACCTAAAATCTTTCTCACCCGCCGAATGCCTCCCGCCGTGATGGAACGTCTCGAACGCGAAACCGATCTCGCGTGGCACTCGGAAGACCGCGTGGCCCCCAAAGCCGAAATCATCGCCGGTTTGAAAGGCCGGGACGCGCTGCTCTGTAACATTCTCGACCGCGTTGATGCTGAACTGCTGGACAGTTGCCCCGGCTTGAAAGTCGTCGCGAACTTCGGCGTCGGCTTCAACAACATTGATGTCGCGGCTGCGAATGCGCGCAAAATTCCCGTCACCAACACGCCCGGCGTGCTGACTGATACCACGGCGGACATGGCTTTCACGCTAATGCTGGCGGTTGCGCGTCGTCTCGGTGAAGGCGAGCGCCTCGTGCGCGCGAAACAATGGACTGGCTGGCAACCGCTGCAATTGCTCGGAGCTGATATCACCGGCGCGACTCTCGGCATCATCGGCTACGGACGCATCGGTCGCGCGCTTGCCCGCCGGGCGCAAGCGTTTGACATGCGCGTGATTTATTGGAATCGCACGCGCTTGCCCGCATCGGAGGAAGCCGGCGCGACGCACGCGAGTTTCGACGACGTTCTCCGCCAGTCCGATTTCATTTCGTTGCATGTCGCCTACAATTCGGAGACGCATCATCTGCTCGGCGAGCGCCAGTTCGCGCTGATGAAACCGACCGTATTTGTGATCAACACGACTCGCGGCGCGGTGATTGACGAAGCGGCGCTGGTGCGGGCGTTGCAAACCAAACACATAGCGGGCGCGGGACTGGACGTTTTCGAACGCGAGCCGCAACTCGAACCCGGACTTTACCAGCTTGAGAACGTCGTGCTCGCGCCGCATCTCGGCAGCGCGACCATCGGCACACGCACCAAGATGGGCATGATCGCTGTGGATAATCTCCTCGCCGTCTGCGCTGGCAAGCGCCCGCCGAACTGCGTCAACCCGCAGGTGCTGGATTGAACCGCCGCACGCCTCGTGGAAAAGCGATGGCTTCCATCAAAAGCGAAGGTGCGGCGGTCCGATAGGAGCACGGACAGCCTTGTCCGCGAGAAACAAGAAACACTGCGCCCACACGCGGACTCGGCGGTCCGCGCTCCGGGAATTCAAAAGGTTTGGCTTGAAACCGGTCGGCTACTTTTTGGTGTGGGATTCGATGTCGTATCAGTCACGGCTGACTACCAGTGTCGGGTATTGCTTCCGCCGACAAGCCGGCCGGCTGGATGATTTGCGTCCGCCGCCTGTTCCGACGCCGGCTTTCCGCGAAGGTGTGAATGTCCTTCTCGCCCGAACGGTAAAAGTTTGTGGGCCTTGAAATTGTGCCGTCAGAAAGGGGAATCCGACGAATCTTCCAATAGGCGCACGAGAGAATAGAAGCCATATTCTTGCAAGAATTGCCGATTTGATTCAGTGTTCAAATTAACGGGTGATGCGCTTTGAAAATTATTGCGACTCACGTTTTGGACCGCCTCGACAGTGTTCGTGACCAAGCGATCCCGGATTGCCCCCTCATTCTCTTGAAGCTTTTGGCGGATTCGCTCTGAAGCCACCTTGGCTAAGTTTTTGAAAATAGAATCAAGATTTCCATACTGCCTGACAAGATCAATGGCTTGTTTGCGATACAGCGCCCTCGTTTTTGATGCTGCCGTCAGCGCCAAGTAGATAGGCACTTGTTTGGGGTTGATACCCATTGCCGCTGTGACAGCCTCTGGTGACAGCCGGTCATACTTGCGAAGCTTGGACTGCCGGAGGAGGACAATTGTGAAATCATCTTTGGAAAGCTGTAGCAACCGTTTATCCGCCGTGACAACATGCGTGAATTGGGAATGGAGTGCCCCAACTAGATTTAATCCAGAATTCTCACGGTCGCTAAGGTAGTGAACACCCAGTCCTTGCAGGAAGGCAATGAGGTTCGCTGTATTTTCGGCGGTGGCATGGAAGTGAGCTTCCTTTCCTATTAATAAGACGAAACTCCGCATGCCAAAATCTCGCCTCAGCTTCAAAAAATCTCGCGCAAAGCCGAACGTGAACGTATGGTCGTTTCCATCCTTTGTAAGCAGGGGCGTGCCAAGGAATGTCTTGCTCGTCCGTTCGACGATAAAGGCTGTATCAACCAAGAATTGACTTTCAGGTTTCACCATTCTCGATAATTTCCCCACCGGATGTTGTTGTGGTCATCGAAGAAATCAATCTCCCACATTTTCTTCCCGACGCGTTTTGGATTGTCTCTAAAAAAATCATTCCGTTCTCGAAAATGCATGGATATCGCAGCCTTCATTTCCGCCGGCGACTGATAGTCCGAATTGTGGATGACAGCCCCTTTCATGCCGCTAAAAACAGCTTCGATAACATCCAAGAACTGCGAATTAGATGGGAGCGGGATAAAAGCGATGTGCGGGCCGCTGCCGCTGAAGATGTTCCATGTGTTAAAAGCGTCGGTCCACTGAACTAACTCCTCCGATCTGTGCCATGAGGCTGCATCCCATGTGAGAAAGATTTTCGACTTGTCGTGCTGTTGGTTGTATAGGATTTCGACGAGCTCGATCATTCCTGCCGAGTCCTTCGACTTCCCGTAAAACCAAACCACTTGGTTGGTCTTGGCACTCAAAGCTCCGTAGAGTGTGATAGACCCTTTGGTGCGTTGGTTCTGCGGGTGGGTAGGCGTCTCTCCCTTCGGCGTGTAACATCTGCCTCCGTGTCTTCTGACTGCCAGCGGTCCCATTTCGTCTATGAAAAACAAATCCTCATCGGCTTTCAGTGACTGGAGGGTTTTCAAAAGCAACTCGACCTTCTCCTTGTAGTTAGGATCGGGGCTGGTGAGGACTTGCCGCGATTTTTTCCAACGAAACCCGGCCTCCTTTAGAAGCTGACCTACCCGGCTTGTCGAGGGCCGTTGTCCGTATTGTTTTTCAAAAGCCTGTGCAAGGCTCTTCAGAGTCCAACTACTTCTGTTTATCCCGCAGGTGTTTGGATCATGATGAAGGATTTCAATAAGCGCTTTGACGACCGGTTGCAATTCAGCGCTTCCGGTTTTTGGTTGTTGGTTAGATCCCGCTGGATGTGGTGTGCTAGCCGAAGTGCTTCCGCCCTCTACATCATGAGCAGCTACCTTCACCAAGTTGCTAAATTTCGAAGGTGCTCCGCCACCATGCTTTCGCTCCAGCAATCCAATCACGCCGCCTTTCTTAAACGCAGCGACCCAAAGAAAGAACTGCCGCCTGCTTACTTGCACATGCTTGGCAATCTGGGCCGCTGTGAACTTGCCGCTCGCAGCCAAACGCATGGAAATGAGACGTTGATGGTCTTTGACTCGCTCGCAGGTCCGCAATGCAGTGGCGACCGAATGCTCCAATTCTGGCCGGTTCAAATGAAATTGTTTAGGCATGGTTTTTTCACCAGATTGGAAATATTTGTGATTTTGTAAATGATGATTTAGAAACTGAAATCTCGGTCGGGCAAGCCCTCGACATCCAGATAGACGGGCGTGCCTTCAATCTTGAGTTCCGGGCTGCCGACGATGTGGATTTTCTGCTCCCGAATCACCAGCGCCTTGAGCGCGTGATGATATTTCTCGCGTTTGCCGCGCTGCCGCTTGGGCCGGCGGCGCGGGCGGAACGTGTATCCGCGCTTCTCAGATATCAACTGCCACAATCTCATGATCGAGAATTGAAGGCACGACGACGTGCAGTTCGCGCCCGCGCTGCGTGAAATGCGGTTTCTTGTCCGCAGCGAGCAGATGCACCTTGCTGACCCGCGCTCCGTCTGGCAGGCGCAAACGCACTTGCTGCTCGCTCACCGGAATCAATTCGCGCACCGGCCCTTTCATCATCATCGGATTGGTCAGGTTGACGAGATGCACGGTCAGCGAATTCTTCTGCCGCCATGCCGTCACGTCCAGCACACCGTGGCCACTCACGGTGACGGGCGGCTCTTCGTTCGTGGCCCACTCGACGGCGTTGCGAAGCAATTTGAAGTGGTCCACGCAAAGCACTTCCCAAAACGTGCGGTCAATGTCCCACGGGAAATAGATGACGCGGCCAGTCGATTGCGGAGTGCGGAATGCGGAGTGCGGAATCGGCGAAGCGGAAATTCCTGCGTCCGCTGAAGTGAATTCACGGAGATATACCCCGGCGATGTCAGTCTTTTCCACACGCGGGTAAACTTTTTCCATCGGCAGATCGGGATAACTCGGGATGAGCGTCAACGGGACTTGCGCGAATTTTTCGCGCGGCTCGACTTCCAGCCGCCATACTCCGTTGATAATGCGCGGGGCGTCTTCCAATCCTTTCAAGAGTGGATGGCCGCGCGCGGCGTCGTGTTCGAGCCGGAGATAGGAATTCTGCATCGGCCCCTCGGCTCTGCCTTTCCAGTCCACGCCAAAGAGATCGGCGAGACCAAAATCTTTTCGCCGCACGCCCCACTCGTCGCAGAGACTGGTTTCGTAAGTGGCGATCACACTGCCGCCGTTGTTCACGAAGGCGCGGAGTTGGTCGCATTGCGCGTCACTCAGCGCAGCGATGTTCGGCAGGATGAGCGTCTTAAACTGGCTCACATGCGCCGCATCCAGCAGTCGGTCGTGAACCAGCTCGAACGGGATGCGGGCTTCGATCAAGGCCTGATACCAGCCGTTGATGTGGTCCTCGACCTTGTTGCCGACGAACCACGCGGTCTGCTGGGAATAGACCACGGCCACTCGTGCGAGCGGACGCTCATTGCGCAAATATTTTTCCCAACCGGCGAGCCGGCGATAGATGTCCTCGACCGGTTTCAACCAGCGCTCGTCGTGCAGCACGCCGCCGAATTTGGTGAACCACGGACGCATTCCATTCGCGACGAGGTCGGCGACCCAGAGCTGAATCTCCGCGCCGTTCTGCACCGAATCCTTCCAGCGATACGGTTCTTCGAGGCCGACGCTGAAGATGCCGACGATCGGTTTGCCGCCCATCGTGGCGCGATATTCCTTCGCGTTCATGCCGATGGCCCACGGTGACATCAGGCCGTGCCGTGCCTGCCGGTCAGCCATGAGCGTGGGAGCGAGTTCGCCGATCTTTTTCATGTCGAGTGAACTGGTCGCGCCACCGCCGGTGTTGGGGATGACGCACGAGTCGGGATTGATTTTGCGAACTGCCTGATCCCAATGTTGCCAGAGATCGAACAGCCGTTGTTGGCTCCAGAGAATGTAAGCGCGGCGGGCGGGGTCTTGAGGATTGTTTGTGCGCGGCAACTCGAAGCCGGATGCGTCTTTGAAATTTCTCCGGCAATGCTCGCAGTAACACATCCCTGAACCGTCCCAGCGATTGATGAAAATTCCGTCCACATGATAACGCGACATGATTTCCTTTTTCACCTCGGTCATGAACTCGAAGTTGTAAGGCCCAAGCCCGCACGTGACCCACATTTCCGGCGACGCCCAATGCCGGCGTTTGTTTCCGTTGGCGTCCACCGCGATCCAATCCGGGTGCGCGGCGGCAACGTCATCGTAAGTCGCGTGCGGATCGGTGCGCGCGATGACGACCATGCCGAGTTTTCTGCAACCCGCGACGAGTTCGCCGAGCACATCACGGTCGCCGAGCCATTGGCTGCGATGATGAAAGGGAATTTGCGTCGGGTAATACGCGACGCAACCGCCACCGCTCAAACACACCGCGTCGGATTTTGTCCGCTTGAAATAATCCAGCCAGAACGCGAGATCGAACTTGCCGGGGTCATCCTCGACGAGCGTGAGCTGCGCCCAGCGCATCGGCTTGTCCACCCAGGATGGAGTGGGAGCGGGCGACGCGGTTTGCAATTCAGCGGCGAAGAGATGCGGCGTAAATTGAGCGAGCGTCACCGCAGCGCCGGCGACGGTGGTTGTTTTCAAGAATTGTCTGCGGGTGAAATATGATGTCGTCATGGGTCAATGCCGTTTGATGGCATGAAACCAACGCCCTGACAAGCTTCGTCGCGCCTGGCGCGCCGTCGGCGAATCGTTCTGGGGAGGATGTTGCCTACTGAGGCTCGTTCAATTAAGTGACGGAGCGCGGCGTTCACACCGCTTCAACGTCCATTGCGGTGCGACGCAGGAAATGCCCGGCCCGCTTCCGATTCGTGCGTTGAA
>DMQW01000256.1:420-16649 GCA_003455565.1 Limisphaerales bacterium | reverse complement strand
AAGTCCCTCCGAGCGCACCAATGATGGATGAGGTTCAGTCACCGCTGAATGACCGGCAAGCTGGCGGCGGCGACGGCCTGACCCACGCGACGGGTTTTTTCGTCCGGCGCATGCAATTGGATTTTTCCCGCGACTTCGGGAAATTCTGTTTTCAAAACTTCGCGCGCCTTGGCGAGCACAATGTCGCCGCCTTGGCCGGTCGTGACGCGGCCGAGAATCAGCAGATGGCGAAAATCATAAAAGTCCGCGTATTGCGGAATCGCGTAGCCCAGATAAACACCGATGGTCTCATAAATTTTTGTCGCGCGCGGATCGCCTTTGGCCATGAGGTTTTGAACCTCCTTGAGCCGCTCCGGCAAACCCATTTCCGCCGGGAGATTGATTTTTGCGGCCGGCAAAAGTTTGTTCACCGCCTGTTGTGAAAAATACAACGCGCCCACGCCGCGGTCGCCCGACCATTCATCGGCGGCGGCGTTGGGATTGTAATCCACGGGCGCGAACGCGAGTTCGCTCAACCAGCCGGTCATGCCGCCCTTGGAATTCAGATAGCCGGCGGCTTCGCTGGAACCCATCGCCACGCCGAGCATCCCATTCGCCTTGAGCGACATCGCGCCCGCCAGCGCCGTCACGTCGCCGTCGTTGGCGACTTCGAGCGGCACTTTCCATTCGTCGCGGAGGCGGAGAAAAATATTTTTGGCCAAAGCAAACTGCGCCAGCGGCACGGCGCGGAACAGCGACGCCACCATGATTTTATTGTCCACGATCACGCCCGCCGAACTGCCGCCGATGGCGTCCACGCGCGGCAAATGCGCGGCGGCTTGCTTCAAGCCGTTGTTCAAATGGTCGTAGTGATACTGCGGGTCGGGCTGGTCTTTTGGATTCCATGGAAATTCGTCGCTGTAAACGACCTCGCCATTCCTGACTGCCGCGACTTTGTAATCGCTCGCACCGAGATCAAAACCGATCCGGCAGCCGTCGAGATGACCGCCGAGCGCGATGTTCATTTCCTTCTCAACCGGCACGGACTTTGCCTCCATGACCACCACTTCAAACGGGCGTTCGTAAACGCGGCTCATCAGTTCCACGTCAAATTTTCGTTCGCCATCCGCCGAGTAGCAGCGGCGGATGTATTCGCCAGTTTGCTGTGGCCCGCCGAAGTAAATTTTCCACCCGCCGCGCACCCAGAGCAGATTTTTCACGAGGCGCTCAACGTAACGCAGCGTGTCAGGATCAGCTTCGGATTTCACGACGGTCTCGTAGCGCGAGATGAAACCGCCTTCGCGTTCTAGGCCGATGACGAGCGGAACCGCCTGGCCGGATTTTTTGGCGGCGGCGAGGTAATACCGGTTGAACAGCGACGCCGGTTGAAAATCCGGATCAAGCGGCGCGATAATTTTTGGCGACGATGACATTTTCACTTGAGTAGATTTGGTTCCGGCGTCTCAACGGCTGCGTGGCGATAATTAATGTTCAACTCATCGAGCCGTCGGACGTGGATTTGCAAACGGCGCATGAAGTCGTCCCAGTCGCGCGAATCTTTGGCCGACCAGGTGACTTCTGCGAGAGCGCAGGCGCGCGGGAAGGTCATATATTCCGCGTGTTTCAAGTTGGGAATCTGTTCCGTCCACAAGTTGCCTTGGGCACCGAGGATGTGCGATTGCAACTGTGGCGGCACATTCGTGGGCATGGGTTCGAAGGCATACATTTTGTTCAACGTCAGAGGTCCGCCCCACGCGGCGGCTTTTGGCTCGGCGACATGATTGCTCGACTGATAAAAATCAAAATAACAATACGCTGTCGGCGTCATCACCACGTCATGACCGGCGCTAGCCGCTTCCTTTGCACCGCCAATCCAATCCATGACGGCCGCATTCTTTGCGAGGCCGCCCTGCAAAATTTCGCTCCAGCCGATCATGGAATGCCCGTTCGCGTTCACGATTTTTTCAATGCGGCGGATGAACCAGCTCTGCAACTCCTCCTCGTTCTTCAAGCCTTCACGTTTCATGAGCGCCTGACAAGCCGCGTTGGTTTTCCAGCTCTCTTTCGGCACCTCATCGCCACCGATGTGAATGTATTTTCCCGGAAATAATGGCGCGACCTCTGACAGCACGTCGGCCAAAAACTGTAATGTCTCTTCGTTGGCCGGGTTGTAAATACCATTGAAAATACCGGCAGTCATTTCAGGCGCGAATGGCCCGGGCGTGCTGCCCAACTGCGGATACGCCGCCAGCGCCGCCGTCGCATGGCCGGGCATTTCGATTTCCGGCACGATGGTGATGTGCCGTGCCGCCGCGTATTTCACCACGTCGCGAATGTCGTCCTGCGTGTAAAATCCGCCGTAGCGTCCGTCCGGGCCGTAAGCGGTGGTGGACTTGGGGTCAAAGCCGAAGCCGCCGCTTGAGCGCCACGCGGCAACTTCGGTGAGCTTGGGATATTTTTTGATTTCGATGCGCCAGCCGTGGTCGTCAGTCAGATGCCAATGGAACACATTCATTTTGTGCAACGCCATCACGTCGAGAAAAGTTTCGACTTCGGACTTGCTGAAAAAATGGCGGCTCACGTCGAGCATGAATCCGCGCCACTTGAAGCGCGGCCAGTCCTCAATTTGAACGCAGGGAATTTGCCAAGCCACATTGCTCACGGGATTTGTGGAAAAAATTTCCGGCGGCAATAATTGGAACAATGTTTGCACACCGTAAAACAAACCCGCCTGCGTCGGCGCGCGAATCACAATTGAATCCGGGGCAACGGTGAGCTCGTAACCTTCGGGGCCGAGATTCGTATCCGCATTTTTGGTCGTCAGCAAAATGCCGCCGGGGATAGCCGCGCCGCCAAAGAATTTCGTGCTGGTCTTGAGCGGATAACCGGTGGACGGGCGCAGCCGTTCCGTCAAAGATTTTCCGGTCGCGCGTGAGCCGGAATCCACATAGAGACGCGTGTCGGCGGTGAGCTTGAACACGCCAGCGTGCCGCGCCATTTTTTGCGGCAGCGGGATGACGGCCCAAGTATTCGTGTTGGCGGCGAAAATTGTTGCCGTCAATGACAGAAATATTAACCCGGCGATTTTAGATTTCATTTTTTTGGTTTTAATTTTCAAACTGGCAACGCCCATGCGGTTTATTTTCTTCCTTCAAAATGTCCTTCGATTTCCTCCAAGGTTTTCCCCTTGGTTTCCGGCAGAAAGAAAGCCGCCGTGATGAAATAAATCACCGTGCAGCCGGCGAACGCGAAGAACATCGTCGAGTAACCATATTTGCCAACGGTCGGCAGAAAGACAGCGGCGATGGTGGTGGAGACGGCCTGATTGATGAGCAGCGCAATGCTCATGCCGTTGGAACGGATGCGCGTCGGCATCAATTCGGAGAGCGCGAGCCAGACGCACACGCCCGGCCCGACAGCGAAGAACGCCATGAAAATAAAAAGACAAATCGCCGTCAACCAGCCGTTCCGCTCGCTCGGCACAGGCGTGACAAGCGCGTTTTCAATTTTCAACGGAGCCGTGCGCGCGGCGTCAAGATCGGCAAATGGATTCGAAAAAAAGGCGACGACCTTGTTCGGCGGCAGGCAGCCGTCGCGAGTGATTTCAACCGGTTTCGCGGCGAGGTCATCCGAACGGGCAACGCTGGTTGCCGCGCGAAAATCGCCGTAGGAATAGATCACAATGAGCGTCGCGGGCTGGCCGCTGAAACTTTTTCCCGCGAGAAAATTGGCGGCGGCGGGCGCATCGAAACCGAGCGTGAGCGTTTGATTCGTGGTGACCAGCGTTTGCACGGCGTCCTTGCAATCCACGCGTAGTTTCTCGGTCTGATGGAAAATCATTCCTGCGCAGACGAGCGAGACGATGACGCCCGCGCTGCCGAGCGAGAGCAGAAATTTCCGGCCTTTGCGATCCACCAAAACGACCGCGCCGATGGTCATCAGAAAATTCACGAGCGTGAGAATCAGATAACCGCTATGCGCTTGTTTGTCGTCGAGGCCGGCTTGAATGAGGATAGTGGCATTGTAGCCGATGATGGAATTGACGCCGGTGAGCTGGTTGCAGGCGAGGATGACGCAGGCCAGCGCAAACGGGATGAGGTATTTGCGGCGCAGCAATGATTCTTTGATTTGCGTGCCGGTGGATTTGGCGTTTTCGGCGGCGACGGTGACTTCCATTTCCTGTAATTCAATGTCCGCCTGCGCCTCGCTGCGTGAACGGAGCAAAGCGGCGCGGGCGGCGTCTTTTTTGCCTTTACGAAACAGCCAGCGCGGCGACTCGGCCACCATGAAGCCGCCGATGACAAACAAAATTCCCGGCGGCAGCGACACCCAGAAAATGCTGCGCCACGCATGGTCTTTGAACGCAAACAGCTTGTCTGCGTCGCCGAATTTCGCGACCTCATCAACGCGGTTGCTGAAATACAAACCGATGAGGGCGGCGATGACAATCCCGAACGTCAACAGCCATTGAAAAATTCCCGTGCCTTTGCCACGGTTCGCCGCGCTGAGACATTCCGCAAGATAAAGCGGCACGACCACGCCGATGAGTCCGGCGCTGATGCCTTGCAACAACCGGCCCAGAACCAGCGCTTCGTAGCCCTGCGCCAGCGCAATCATCGGGATGCTGATGACAAACAGAATGCCGCTCAACGCCATCATTTTTTTGCGTCCCAGCCAGTCGGCCAGTGCGCCGGCGAACAAAGTTGAAATGACACTGCCCAGCAGAACGGCGGCGACGATGAATGAAAGCTGCCCGGCATTCAGTTTGGAGGTGGCTTCCAGATAAGGCAGCGCGCCGGAAATAATTCCCACGTCCACGCCGTAAAGCAACCCGCCCAATCCAGCGACGAGCAGGAGAAAACGATTGTAACCCGACTTCGTCGCGCCATGATTCTCGTTCATATATTTTATTTGGAATGCGGTTTCGGATGCCGTTTCAACGGATCAAATCAAGCAGGCTGCTGGGATTATCCGTTGCGCTGATTTGTTTGCCGCCTTGATAAACATTTGAGACGCGGCCGTTTTTCCACTGGCGCAACCGGTAGAGCGTGGCAAATGTGAAATCGGGGGCCGCACCGCCCTGGCCGCCGACGAGTTCCGCGCCGCGCCGCACGTTGTCCTGCAACCACGCCGGCATTTGCAAGTGATACGGATTGCGCCGCACTTCGCCGACGTGAAATGACAACGCGGCCAGCAACTCTGCCACGTCTTCCACGCTGGACTCCACCATCAAATTCGGTGACGACATTTGCCCCCAAAACTCGGTTTCAATAATCAGGCACTGAAAATTCACGGGCAAGGTTTGCAGTGCATCCATGACCAGAAAATGGGTGCCGATGTGCGTGCTGTTCCAGTCGAATTCGTGCGGGGAAAAAATGACGCGGGGTTGATGCTTGACGAGCGTGGTGGAAATAATTTTCACCGCCGCAGACCAATGCTGCGGATCTTCCAACCGGGTTTTGGAAGATATTTTTTCCAGGCCATTCGGGGCGGTTTGTTCGAGGTCAAAGCCCAGGTGGTTGCAGGCATTTTTCAATTCCTGCCAGCGCGGTTGCTGGCGTTCCTTGCGGCTGCCCTGGGTGACGGCGACGTTGATGACGCGCATTCCTGTTTCGCGCAGCAGGCGCAGGGCGAGACCGCCGATGATGCACTCATCGTCCGGGTGCGGCGAAAAGATCAGCGCGACGGACGCGTCCGCCGCCGGTTTGGATTTGTGGTGCGGTGGAATTTCGCCAAGCGGCAGTGATTTTCCGGCCGCGATCAACTGGGCGAAGGAAACAACAAATTGATGATAAGGATTCATGGCATTTCCAGCAAACTTATGGTCGCAATCAAATTCAAAAATAGAGAAGGCATTGCCGCGCCAAGTTTTTCAGTGAAGGCACCATTTGCGCAACCCCCAATTCAGGGGGTTGTTGCCGTCGCCGCCCCTGTTAGAATTTTAACATGACCAGCAAGCCGTTTGAAACTCGGGCGGCCAATATGGTTTTTATCAAATAATTTTTATGGAAGTCGTGATTCGACCGAATGCCGAGGCCGCCGCCGATTTGGTGGCGCGGGTTATTGCCCGGGAAATGCGGGGCAATCCGCGTCTGGTCATGGGGCTGGCCACCGGCAATACCATGGAGTCTGTCTATGCCCGGCTGGTGCAGATGCACGGTGAGGAAGGACTTGATTTCTCGGCCTGCCGCACGTTCAACCTCGACGAATACGTCGGCCTGTCAAGCAACCATATTAATTCCTACCGGCACTACATGAACCACCACCTGTTTCTGCAGGTGAACATTGATTTGCAGAATACACATCTGCCCGATGGCATGGCGGCGGATCTGGTCGCCGAATGTGCCAATTACGAACGGCTGATTGCCGGGAACGGCGGCATTGATCTCCAATTGCTCGGCATTGGTCAAAACGGCCATCTGGGGTTCAACGAACCTCTGTCCGCGCTGCGCTCGCGCACGCGGGTGAAGATTCTTTCGCCGGTGACGCGCGCCCAGAATGCGCCGCTTTTTCCGAGGCCCGATCTGGTGCCGCATCGCGCGATTACGATGGGGGTTGGTTCTATTTTGGATTGCCGCCGCTGCATTTTGCTGGCCACCGGCGAGGAAAAGGCGGCGATTGTCGCCAAGGCCGTTGAAGGCCCGATCACGAGTATGATTTCGGCCACCGCCTTGCAGTTGCATCCCGAATGCACACTTATCTTGGACGAGGCGGCAGGCAGCCAGCTCAAGGAATCGGATTATTACCACTGGGTTTTTGAGAACCAGCCGGAATGGGAGCCTTTCCGCGCGGCTTCCTCGCCCATTGCGAAAAATGGATTCCAAGCCAAACATCAACTGGAGAAACAGCCTGTTGAAGCAATGTCTGACGTTTTGGAATGAGGCGGCAAAACAGGTTGTCAGGCCGGGCAGCTTCCAAGTGGGGGGGTGCGGAAGAAAGCAATTTTATAATTACAGTTGCATAACAATTGTCCGGTTGCGGGTTGACGGCAGCGGACAAAAGCCTTTTCATGAAACCGATGTCCAAGCAACATCCCAATGGTGGTTTTGCGAATGTTGAGTCAACCGGCAAGGGCAACGAATGCAATTGGAAAGATCGTTTGATTCTCCGACGCTATCGCTTCCCGGCCTCTGGTGAATCAGAGCAGGATCTGGCCACGCGCATTGATCATGCCGGCGCGGGTTATTTTTTCCCGCTCGGCACACCGGACTTGGAGACGGCTGCGGCTAAAGCAGCCCAGATTTATCAGATGGCAGTGAAGCAAGGCTGGAACAGTGTCTTCCAACATTTCCCTCGCGAGTTGATCGTCAGCTTCGAGTGGTGCATGAACCCGGTGTTGTGGACTTATACCACCATTCACACGTTGGTGGGAAAGCGAGCGGGCCTGGCCTCTGATTCTTTGCCGACCAATCCCAATCGGCAGCGCGTGCTGGTGGTTGAACTGGATGCGGGCATTCGCCGGGCCTTGTGCTGGAGCATTGACCAGCAAGCCGGATTTGGCAGCGTTCCCTGCGACTCGGTGGAATCCTTCACCCATGCCCTGGCTTTCCACAAGCCCCGCATGGTTCTCTTGAACCATAATCTGGCCGGTCGCATCGGCTTCAAATCTCCTGGCACCATCGCCCCCATTCAACCGGGAGTGTCGGCCCTCACCTATTCGGTTCATGTGGACGGCGACCAGATGTTTGTTTCCACGCCGGGTGGGGCCGGGGGTTATTTGGTCAAACGCATCAAGCCGAACCGGTTGCTGGAGCCGATCCTCAATGTCGCCAGCCGGTCGGAGCTGATGACTGACGACCTGCTGCTGCGCGTTAAATATTATTTTCAAGAACTGCTTCAATTACATTCCAGCCACGACAACACGGCGCTGGCCAAGCTTCCCCGCCGCGAACGCGAGGTGCTGGCACTTTTAAGCAAGGGTTGTGTGGACAAGGAAATCGCGCAGGCGATGGGCATCAGTGTCTGGACGGTGCACGGTCACATCAAAAATATTTTTAAACGGCTTCACGTGCGCACCCGCACGGAAGCGGTCATCCGGTATTTGGAAAAGTAATTCCACCGCTTCTAATCCACTGCCATCATGCGCGCTCAAACGCACGGCAATCCGAATCGCTTTCTCCAGCCTCACCCCCCAAACAGGGTATGGCGGAAGCGACCTTTTGGTGTAAATTTATTTCGAGAAAACGATCAATTAGCAGACTATGAGAAAGTTTAAATACAGATCAACAACATCGGGGTGCAATGGTTTCACACTTATTGAACTGCTCGTTGTCATTGCCATCATCGCAATCTTGGCGGCAATGCTGCTGCCAGCCTTGGCCAAGGCCAAAGACCGGGCAAAGAAAATCGCGTGCGTAAACAATCTGCGCCAGCTCGGATTAGGCATGACAGTTTATGCCGGCGACAACGATGATCTTGTGTTCAAGGGCAACAAGCAAAGCATACTTTCGATAAGTGCTTCCAACGCTACGGCGACTGCAAGCATTGGATTGGATGTGGCGCAGACCAATGGCATTGCCATCTGGGCATGCCCTTCGCTGGGCAGCGCTGGAATGCCGTATTGGGACAGTGTGGTAAGTCAGTGGAACATTTCCTATCTTTATATGGGTGGCCTTGCCAATTGGATAAATCCTGTCTACAATGGGCCTTCATGCAGCCCAGTGAAATTAAGCAATGCCAAGCCTGGCTGGGTGATGGCCGCTGATGGAGTTGCCAGGTATAGCGGGCCGTGGTTTTTGTGGGGCGGGGTTCCCCCTCATCGGAGATCAGGAACACAGCACGCGGATGCTTCCAATGAAGTCATGGCGGATGGTTCGGTGACTTCGTATAAATGGGAAAAGCTGCTCAATCTTGTTGGTAATCCTGCAAACGAACCGTTTTACTGGTATCAGGATGATTTACCGGCGGGAATGGCGGGCGCAAATTTATTATCATTAGCCCCGATGCCTTGATGCGATAACGATTTAATCAACTGCGAAAAATACCCCCAAAACAGGCTATGGCGGAATCTGCAAAAAATCGTAATTTATTCTAAAACCAATCCATTGACAGACCATGAAATGTTTCAAATGTAGATCAATAACATTGTTGCGCGAGGGTTTCACGCTCATTGAACTGCTGGTTGTCATCGCCATCATCGCAATCTTGGCGGCGATGCTGCTGCCAGCCTTGGCCGCCGCCAAAGCCAAGGCCAAGACGATTTCCTGTGCGAGCAGTGAAAAACAGATTGCATTGAGTTATATGCTCTATGCTGGTGACAACAACGATTACTTGCCGGTGGCGGGCCAAAACATCGCAGGCGCAACCGTTTTGCCCACTGAATGGTATCTTGAGATAAGTTCTTATCTTGCCAAAGGTGCAACCAACAACAGCAGCATATCTGCTGTTGGCACGGTGGTGACTTGTCCGTCAGCAAACATTGCTCTACTGTATCAGATAGCCGCTAAAACCAGCGATACCAACACTAGCGGCATCGGCGGATATGGACACAACTACCCTTATTTGGGCTATTACGATGGTTATCCTATTCCGAAATATGCCCGGAAGAAGCTCGCCCAAATCACGCAGCCTTCGGATACGATATTTAACAGCGACACTTTAGATCCACAGACCGGCGACACGGCCATCCTCGAATACTATGGTTATTCTTACGCCCCCGGTTCTATCCCCAATTATTTGCCAAACCACACTTATACCCGCCACAGCAAGGGCGACAATTATTCTTGGGCGGACGGTCATGCCAAATTCATGTCCTGGTCGCAAGCTTCAGCCGGGCAGAATGGCCAGGTGGATTGGTTCTGGATGGTTACGAAATAGGCGGTCAGATTCTTGTTGGAGTCACAGGTAAAATCGGTTCGCCGGATGTCAGGCGAAAAAAAGCAACCGGAGCCAGGTTTCAAAAGTCGGCACAAAGCAAGATGAGTGGACGCAGCACCGGAACCAATAAAATCAAATTCCCGACTGTATTGAGTCTCGCAATTTGCGCTTTAGCTATGTCATTCAATGTTCAAGCGCAGACTATAAATTGGCAAGGCTACACCTGGACAATTAAGTCTGGTGCCGGCCTTGGCCCGGGTCCGAACAACTGGAACCTTACCAATTGTTTTGTGGATGCAAACGGATATCTGCATCTGGTAATCACCCCCGATGCCAGTTCTCCCAATGGCTGGGATTGCGCCGAACTATACACCACCAACGCAATTGGTTTTGGCACTTATCAATGGCAGATAGAAGCAAGGACCGACCAGCTCGATCCCTGGGTAGTCTTGGGACTGTTTCCCTATGGACCGCCAGCTCTTGGTCCTGACGGCAGCAATGAAATTGACATCGAATACAGTCGTTGGGGCAATCCCACAGGCACTGATGGCGGATTTACAGTCTATCCTGATTCAGGAACAACAATTATCAGCCACAAATTCACCTTCAACTTGGGAGGAACCTATACCACCTCGCGATTCAAATGGGGCACCAAAGGAATTCAGTTCTGGCTTATGGGAGGCTTCCAGCCGGTTGAGGCGACCCAAAATGTCATGGCTACATGGAACTACACCCCGACAAACCAGCTCGTTACCATCCCCCAAAACGCCATGCCGTTGCACATAAACCTCTGGCTTGACAAAGGACATATACCTTCCAACGGTCAACCCGTTGAAGTCATCATTCATAGTTTCACGAAAATATAAGCATTTTCTGATTCAATTCGGGATTATGTCTTTGACAAACTTTTTAGGTAGGGCGCGTCACTCCGTGCGCGCCGCCGATTGCCAACTCACGCGTTCGGCGGGCAGCGGACTGCCCGCCCTACCAGTTTTGTCCCGTTAGTTTGTCAACTGCATAATCCCAATTCAATTTAACATCCGCCATTTCACCGCCCGGCAGGGAAACTGCCGGGCGTTCTTTTTTGCAGAATGGAAAGTTCGGAATCTACGCAGCAAATATAACGGCTCCCAACAGTCCAAATTTTATTTCACTGGCACGGATTTCCGTTGCCGATAGAGTTCGGGATTCACGGCGGTAGCCATGTTGTCGGCCAGCAAGTTTCCGCCGAGAAACTGGTTGATTTGTCCGGCTGTGGCCAGGGGATTCTCGATCAAGTTGCCGTGATTGACATACAAGACCTGAAAGCTGGGATGTTCCGCCAGCCACTTCCGCA
Source organism: Limisphaerales bacterium (assembly GCA_003455565.1). Lineage (GTDB taxonomy): Bacteria > Verrucomicrobiota > Verrucomicrobiia > Limisphaerales > UBA11358 > UBA11358. Next base: position 5,518 of record DMQW01000256.1, on the reverse strand, counting down.
CCTGGGTCAGTTGTGTTTCAAAAACTGCGGCCAGCTTCGCGTCGGTCAGCTTCGCATCGGCGCGACCTTGTTGTTTGAGCATGGCGCGTTGGGACGCAATTACTTCTTCCAAATTCCGCACCATGAAAACAACGCGGTAGTTCCGGTCGGTCGGCAACTGAAGCAATAGTAGATGAATTACCTTGACCGCCTTGCCGCCAGCCTGTTCAAGCCATGACAAATCTTTGCGGCCGTGTTTGACCGCTTCATGCTCAAGGTAGCCACGCGGATTGCTTTCGTCTGGTGCGCGCAGGCCATCGGTCAGAAGCTGCATACCTCCCGCTTGCAACATCTGCATCGTCAGGCTCGTGCCGGATCGCGGCAAGCCGGAGACTATGGTGATAAAATCGTCAGACATGGTTCAATTTTACAGGCGTCTGATTTTAATCGGAGTCTTCATTCCTTGGCCGCCATCTGCGGCAGCTTGGATTTGATGTCGGCCCGGTAGATGCGCCGTTTCCGGGAGTTGAGGACTACTTTCTCATGGGTAGCCGCTTTTTGGGGATCTATCGGACGATACAATTCCGCCAGCCGGTGATGAACCAAGCCTGTTTGGTAGCCCATGCCCAGCGCGGTTTCGTAGGCAAGGATTGCCTCCCTGGTCTTGCCCAAATGGTCGAGTCCTGTTGCGAGATGGAAATGCGCTTCCGGGAAATAATGGATCAAGCCCACGGCTTGCAAAGATTTTTCAACTGCGCTTTCCAGTTCGCCGCGTTCCAGATGCACGCGCGCCAGGCCATCAAATGCCGCCGGGTTTTCCGGTTCAACCTCCAGTGACTTTTGATAGGCGGCGTTGGCGTCGCCCCATCGCTCCAGTTGAAGATAGGCGCGTCCAAGCTGGTTGAACAACAGCGGATGACCGACACAAGTGCGTTCGGCCGTCTGCAGGTGTTCCAGAGCCAGCGCCGGATTTTTTTCAGCGAAAGCCAGGTCGGCGAATATTAGTTGAACCTGACCCAATTGCCGCGTTGCCGGTGCCAGCGCCTCCAGGCCGGCGCGCGCCTCCGCAAATTTGCCGAGCCTGATCTGGCAACGTGCCAACGTCAAACTGCACCATTCATTGGCGCTGTTCTCCGCCAAAATTTCTTCCAGCAAGGGAATCGCCTTTGCTTCTTGCGGCGTGCCGAGGAGCGCGCGAATTAGATTGGTTTTGTTGCAAAGGATGGTCTGGCGGATGGTCTGCCGCACATCCTCGCCCGGCGCGGCAATGTAACCTAACTCCACCAGTTGCTCGATGGCTTGGGCGGCTTCGGCCGGGTCTTGACGGGAGTTTTCGGTGTGCAACCCGGCCTGGTCGTTGCCGATGCCTTCCCAGCTAAAAATCCGTTCCGGTTTCACGGGCTTCTCGAAAGCTTCCAACCAAGGGCGACCATCCATGTCCATGCCAATCGGCAGCCCCAGCAAAGTAAGTATCGTCGGTGTCACATCCAAGATTGACGCGCCATACAAGCGGTCGTTTTTTTTGAGGTCGGGACCTTTGAGGCAGACAACCCCAAATGGGCGATGACAACCTTCCGGATCCTGCTTGCCCTGCTCCAGAGGCGGGCGGCGGCGGCCAGATTCATAACCGTGATCACTGATCAGTATCACCGTCGTCTCGGCATCCACATACTGAAGCAGCGCATGGAGCATCATGTCGTGAAACCGATAACAGCCGCGCATGACTTCCTGGTATAGCTCAAATTCACGCTCGCTGACCCCGTTCATCCGGGGCGGATGATACGGCATGAATTCGTGCCCGAATTGGTCAACGGCATCGTAATAAACTCCCATTAAATTCCAAGGCTCGCTTTGGATCAGGGCGGTGGCGATGGCCTGAACCGAGGCCACCCGAGCCAGCCGGCGGGCGAGCTTCAGCGGACGGTCATCTTTTTTCAGATCAATCTCGGCTAGGCGCGGAATAAATGGCAGCAAATCCTCGGCGGTGAGGCTTTCGGTGGGCACACGTAAAGTCGCCGCCACCTGAACCAGCTTCGGCGGATGCACGGATTCTGTTCGAACTGTCCCCGGCGATTCCCCTTTCAACTGCGGGTGGAGAAATTGGTCTGTTATCATGACCCCGTTGATCGGTTCGGCCGGGTTGGTGGCGAACCAGCCGACGATGTTTGACTTGAGGCCGCTTTGGGTGAGGATGTTCCAAATCGCCTTGCACTTGCGGGAAGTGCTGCGAACTGGTCCGATGCCGCTGGCATCGGGTAAAGGCTCTGTGAAGCCACAGATACCATGCTTGTCCGCGCGCTTGCCGGTGGCAATGGACGTCCACAACATAGGCGAAAGCACTGGCTGCAGGGTGGCCAGGTTGCCGCGCAGTCCGCCTTTGATGAGCTGGGCCAAGGCGGGCATCTGTCCGCTCTGGAGCAGCGGATCAATCATTTCCCAATCCGCCGCGTCCCAGCCAATCAAAAGGATTTTCTTCCCGGGTGCTTGAGCCATAGGTTGACCATATCTTAAACCAAACGGGCAGCTTTTATACTGCCCGTTTGAAAGTTTTGCATGATTGCCAAACGAACTATTTATTTCGTTCGCACGCGACGGGCGCAGCGAGCTGCCATCCCCACAACCCCGACCGCCAGCAAAGCCAGCGAGGAAGGCTCCGGGACAGGCCCGATAGTAATGTCGGTGTTGGGTGTCGCGTTATAATAAATGTCTGCGATCGTCGCCGCAGTGATACTGCTGCCTACCTTCGTGATCTGAATATCCATGTAGCCGAAATACGTCGAACCGCTGCTGACGAATTTAAATCCCATTGCCTCCGTGGTGGGAAAGTTGTCAAAACCGGCGGTTGCCAGCCATTTTTTATAAGTCGGCGCCGAACCGCTGCTGGGACCGATGGTTGTTCCGAGAGTCCAAGGAATGATATAGCCATTCGCGCTGGGGTTAAGGGCGCTGTCACCAGCCACAATCCCACCCAAAGTAGCGCGCGTAGCGGTAATATCGAGGTTAAAATTATTCCCAACGCCATCAATATTAATATAATTATAACCCAATGTGCCAGCTCCAATGTTCAGACTGGCTGGATACGAATAGGCTGAAGATAAAGTAACCTGTGCCTCGACACTCTGGCCGGCAAAGAACGCCCCTAAGCCGGCGGCGGTTGTGTAGGCGATTAGGCGATTCTGCGAATCAGGTTTTAGCTGCAAGGTTTGAACGGCGTTTTTTTTGATTTTCATTGTTAATCCTTCAGGGTTTTTTACTGTTTCAGAAATTTATTACTGCGTTTGACCCTATCACCGTCGGGGTGCTTTCACAATAGCCCGTTTTGGGGGTATGTAAAATGCCATGCCGAATTTTTATTCCGTCTTCGTCCGCTCGCGGCGGGCGCGGCGGGCTGCCATGCCCGCAACTCCGGACGCCAGCAAAGACAGCGAGGATGACTCCGAATCGGTAACCACGCCGATGGTGATGCCTGCGGGCGTCTGGGCCAACAGGACGCCCTGCGGTTCGGCCATTAGCCGGGAATATTGAACGGCATCCTTTTCGTTGCTTGCTTCCATTTTCATTCCTTCAACCTTCGGTTTTTAATGGCTGATGCGAAAGAATTGAGCAGACCCACCTGTGCCAGTCGTGACCGCCTGATAGACGCCGGGCGCGCTGCTCGTAATCACAGCTCCCGAATCTGTCGTCCAATTGGCCGACGCACCGAGGGCAGGGCTCGACTGAAGCGTGAAAACTGACGCGGCAGCGCTGTCAGACGAGGTGAAGTTGATCGTGACCGAATTTCCCGCTCCGACATTGATGCTGGTGACGGTGACTACCGCCGGTGGAAGAGCACCGATAATAATGCCGACGTTGGCCGTTGCGTTATAGTAAATGCCATTGACCGTCGCCGTGAAATCGTTGTTGGCACCTGAAGTATGGTTGACCTTGACATTCATATAGCCAAAATGCGTCAGACCGTCGGCGGCAGTGAAGCTGAATCCCAGCGCTTCCTCAGTGGCGAAGTTGTTCCATGTGTAAAGCCAAGAGCCCCCATAAAAGTAGCTGTTTGCTAGCCATTTTTTATAAGTCGGCACCGAACCGGTGCTGGCGTCGAGATTTGTCCCGACAGTCCAGGGAATTACATAGCCATTGGAGGAAGGGTTAAGCACCTTGTTGGTCTGGGTGGTAATCGCTTTGTCAATATTGACTCGGAACGTGTCAACATTGAGGTTCAAATCCGGCGTGCCGTCACCATCAACATCTATGTAAAAATAAGTGTGATAATACCCTGTGGCCGGGGCCACACCTTTAATCAGTGTGTGGGGATACGGAGCAAGCGCTGCGGACGCGGTGACCTGCGCCTCGGCGTTCTGGCCGGCAAAGAATGCCCCCAATCCGGCAGCGGTTGTGTAGGCAAGCAGGCGATTCTGTGAATCGGTTGTTAATCGGGAAGTTTGACCGACATTTTTTACGCTTCTCATACATTTATCTGTTTTAGTGTTTAGTGATTCGTAATTCCAACATGCGGAATATTCCTCACGCTATCACCGGCGGAATGCTCCTGCTATAGCCTTTTTTGGGGGTATGAAATCTCACAAAATGGTTTAATTTGTCCGATATACATGAAATTGAAAATTGTTTTTCCTCGGTTTGCCGTCGTTGTGGTAGGCGTTTGTCTCGCATTCCTTCTTTCACCGGCCAGAGCCGCCAGCCTGTCCATTGTGATTACGAATATGCCTGCCATTGGATCACAAGGTAATCTTAGCGGTTATGTAACGAACGCCAACTTCGCGACCAACTGCGTGGTGGCGTTTATCTATGTCGAGGGGGACTGGTATAGTAAACCGGGTTGTGCCAACCCGTTGACGCCGATCCTGACCCCAATCCAGCCGAACGGCACTTGGACGGCGAATATCACTCCAAATGTTAATGATATATATGCGACTGAAATCGCCGCGTTCCTTGTGCCTACGAATTACAACCTACCTTGCGTGGATGGTGCGCCCGGTCTAACAATCCCGGCACAGGCCAAGGCGGTTGCCTACGCTGTTCGCGTCGATCCCAGCAAACGGCATTTTTATTTTTCTGACTACGGCTGGTTCGTCAAAACCAGCGCAGGCGGGTTGGCGGGTCCCGGCCC
>DMQW01000256.1:0-188 GCA_003455565.1 Limisphaerales bacterium | reverse complement strand
GCGGGTTGGCGGGTCCCGGCCCGAACTATTTTTCCGACAGCACCAACAATGTCTGGGTTGACGCGCAGGGATTGTTGCACCTGAAGATAACTCACACAAACAACAAATGGCAATGCGTCGAAATGATCAGCGACCGCAGCTTTGGTTACGGGCAATACCGTTTCACCGTTAACGCGCCGGTCAACAGT
>DMQW01000341.1:555-3538 GCA_003455565.1 Limisphaerales bacterium | reverse complement strand
GAACCATCACTGTCGGCGACAACTTTCAAGTCAACTACAGCCACACCAACGCCGTCATCCCGCTGTCAACCAAAACCATCGTCCTGACACGGGCAACGAACGAATTGATAGACGCGTCGAATGAGGTGCGAACCGTGACGGTGTTCAGCGACTCGATGATTCAGCCGGGTGAAACCGTTTCGGCTTTGGTGAAGCGTGGTGATGGTCAGATTGGAAACGCTCATTCCATGTTGTTCATCAACTGGCAACCAGACGGCACTGGAACTTCTTGTTCCTTTAGCTGGTTTTTTGGCGGTGTTCTTGGTCAGGGATTCGGTCAGGCCGAAGCTGAAACCGCCGTCACCCAACTGCGCAATGGACTGACGGATAAGCCGCTCACGCTCACTTCCGGCAAACCACTGGAAGTGTTCTCGGTGACAAATAAGTCCGGTGAAATCATGGTCGGATATGTTGAGTTCCAACACATCTCGCCTGAATTATCAACCGGTTCAGGATCGCTCGGCACCAAAGCTCAAGCCATCGTCCATATCCGTCGCTTCACCGCCTTTCTGCCAACTTCTCCCAGCGTTGATTATTCCGTGAAGCTGCCGCCGGGTTATGCCTTGCGGGCGACTGCGAATATGGGGTGGGCAAATACTTTCACCCCGGCGGGGCCGAATCAATATCACAGCAGTTGGATGAATATTTCTCTGCCCTCCCGGCCTAAGCCGATGAACTTACAACCCGGTCAACGCCCTCAATTTCAACTCCCACCGCCACCGAGGTTTGACACGCCTGCCCAGCGCGAGGCACAACGCACGGCGTTGGAGGCGCAGTTTCAAGAACTGCAAGATCAAGGCCCCATTCCGGTTGTCCTCGGCAAACCAAAATTATTGTTCTCAACCACCAACGGCACGGGTGATGTTTACCAAGGTTTTCTCGAACTGGTCGGGCCGCCGGCGCGAACCAACAAATTTTCATCGGCGGAAATTGCCGGTCAAACCTTGGCCGAACAGCCGCCGGTTGTTGTCGAAACATTTCCAATTTCCAACGTGCGGGATGTCGAGCCGGGCGAGGCGGAAATCCGCGTGCGGTTCAGCAAGGGAATGGCCGATGGTTCGTGGAGCTGGTCCACCGCGTGGGAAAAATCCACGCCGGAATTTATCGGCCAACCGCATTACGAATCCGATTCGCAGACGTGCGTGACAAAAGCGAAACTGGAGCCGGGACGGACTTACGCGTTCTGGTTGAACAGCGAAAAATTTCAAAACTTCAAGGATAGTGACGGACGCCCGGCGGTTCCTTATCTGCTGATTTTCCAGACCAAACAAAAATAAAACGGAGAAAAACAAAACATGAAAACAAAAACATGGTTCACCATCATTGCCGCCAGCTTGCTGTGCGGCTTAACCACTCAAACCATCCGCGCGCAGGACATTGATTCCTTTGCCCCGGTCGTTGTCAAAACCGTGCCGGAAGCGGGAGCCAAGGATGTTCCACCCGGCGAATACGAAGTCAGAATCACGTTCAGCAAAGAAATGGCCGACCAGTCGTGGAGCTGGAGTTCGGCCTGGCAGAATTCCGATCCGAAATCGCTGGGCAAACCGCACTATGAGGCCGATCACAAAACGTGCGTGATGAAAGTAAAACTGGAGCCGGGCAAAACGTATGGCTAGTGGATCAACAGTCAGAAATTTCATGGTTTCCAGGACACGCAAAATCATCCGGCGATCCCCTACCTGCTCACCTTCAAGACCGCAGAGAAATAGAACCACGGATGGACACGGATTCGGCTCTTGTAGGAGACGAGGTGACGAGTCTCAAATATAAAAAGTTAGAGACTCCTCACGTCGTCTCCTACAATTCTTGAAATGACCACTGACTCGCCAGCTTCGAGCGCGCCGGGCGACATCTTCGCGACGACGCACTGGACGGTTGTGCTCGCGGCGGGCCAGCGGCACACGCCGCAGTCGGATGGCGCGCTGGAAGAGCTTTGCCGCACCTACTGGTTCCCGCTTTACGCCTATGTCCGGCGACGCGGTCACAACAAAGAAGATGCAGAGGATTTGGTGCAGGAATTTTTCGCACGGTTTCTGGAGAAAAATTATCTCGCGGGCTTGAGCGCGGAGCGCGGGCGGTTCCGCGCGTTCCTGCTGGCGTCGTTGAAACATTTTCTGGCGAACGAATGGGACAAGTCGCAGGCGCAGAAGCGCGGCGGCGGCGCGGCGCACCTGTCGCTGGACTGGCAGACGGCGGATACGAAATTTCAAGTTGCCGCCACCGCCGAGCCGAGTCCCGACCGGGCGTTCGACCGCGAGTGGGCGCTGGCGTTGCTGGCCAAAGTCATCGAGCGTTTGCGCGCGGAGTGCGCGGCGGACGGCAAGGCAAAGTTGTTCGAGCAGTTGAAAATTTTTCTCACTGCTGACAAAGGCGCGTTGTCGCACGCGGACGCCGCAAAAAAATTGGGCATGGATGAAACGGCGGTGCGCGTGGCGGTGCATCGGCTGCGGAAGCGTTACCGCCAGTTGTTGCGTGATGAGATTTCGCAAACGCTCGCGGACGAATCACAGGTGGACGAGGAAATGCGGGCGCTGTTCGGCGCGTTCACTTGATTTTACAGGAGTCGAGGCAACGAGACTCTGACTAAATAATCGCGACTCAATTAGAGACTCCTCACGTCGTCGCCTACGATTTCGCTTTTCAGATTTTCGTCTTGATGCCGCAGGCGCGGACGAGGCACCAGCCGCTCAACGATTCATAGATGGCGAACAATCCCGCCGCCACCAAAACCAGTCCCAGCCATAACGTGTAGTCCACGGTGATGATGCCGGCGATGAGGCAGAGCGTGCCGATGACACCGCGCGCGATGCGGCCAGTGCGTTTGAGGTTGGGGCGGAAGAAATGGCTCACGGCCAAAATCTACCACAGAGATTTGCCGTGGCAAGCGGCGCGAAGTTGCGATAGTGGTATCATTTAAAATTCGGAGCGCGGCTCTGTGAGCCGC
>DMQW01000341.1:0-260 GCA_003455565.1 Limisphaerales bacterium | reverse complement strand
AGCGCGGCTCTGTGAGCCGCAGCACATCCGAATTCCAGAACGTCTTCCGTTTCTTTGCACGCTTCCTGTCTAATGAAGTTGCTGCGGGTCACAGACCCGCGCTCCGGTTAAATTGACCCGCTGCTAAAGTTGCGGCAAAGTAGCGGCGTGGATTTAACCAACTTGGACTCGAACCAATTGTGGGCATCGGTAATCTGGAGCGGGATTGGCGGCGGCTATCTGATTTATGGCTGGCGGCAGAAGGCGGGGATTCCTTTTTC
>DMQW01000456.1:1789-5176 GCA_003455565.1 Limisphaerales bacterium | reverse complement strand
TCGGCAGCGTCAGATGTGTATAAGAGACAGAAAAGGAGGATATGGCTTGTTCCCATTCACGATTTTTCAGGCGAATTGGATGTTCTCGCCCGCGTCATCCACGGTCGGTTGATCCATTTGACAGGTAACAAAAGCTCAAACTTCCGCCGTAATGATTTCAAGGACGCGCAGAAGCCTCATTTTGTTTGAACAGCCGGAATGAGAAAATCATTCCGGCTGTTTTTTATTCAGCCACCAAACGCCGAGTATTTCTTCACGCCGCGCCGCCACATGAAGCGCGCGAAAATGTAGGCGGCCAGCACCCAGATAAATTGGATGGCCAGCCCCCGCCACATTTCCGATCCGGCCACGCGCCCCAGATAAATGCTGATGGGAAAATAAAGCTGATACGGGAACGGCGTGAGAAACAGGATCTGTTTGAGTAGCGGCGGCAGCACATCCAGCGGAAAAAGATGGCCGCTGGCGAGGTATTCAAACGCGAACAGGATGAAGATGAAGGTGGAGATTTCCAGCAGCCAGAACGCGAGCATGGCCATGGCGTAGGAGATGAAAAATTGCAGCAGCGCGGTCAGCACCAGCGAGACGGGAAACGCGAACGTGGCGGCGAGGCTGGCCGGCGGCAAAACATATTGCCGGAAACAGAAAATAAAAACGGCCAGCGGCACGCTCGCCATCGCCACGAACGCGATGCGGCCGGAAAAAAAGAGGCAGAGCCGATACCAGAGATAGTCCACGGGCTTGAGCAGGAACTGGCTGATGTTGCCTTCGCGGATGTCGGCGGCGATCTGCCAGTCGTCTTCGTTGACCGCCGTCAGCACGTCCACGACGGCGACGAGCAGGTAATAAAAAATCATGCCGGCCTCGGTGAAGCCGGACTTGTCACCGGCACCGGGGTTGTGCGCGTAAATCGTCCGCCAGAGCGACACCATCGCAAAGAGCGGGATGAAGCTGAACAGCGTCCGCGTGAGGTAGTTGAACCGATACGCGAGGTTGTTCTGCAGGCCGATGTTGATAACGTGCCAGTATTTTTTCATGCGCCGACCGCGCAGAATTTAACCGCGCGCGGGCAAATGGCGAACATGAATATGCGAGCGGGGCGAAAAAAAATTGTTTGCCGTGGGCGCGGCAACAATTTAACATTCCAGAATGTCGCCGGCAGGAGGCTGGTGAAAAATTAAGGAACTACTTTTAATCCATTATTTAATACATGAATAAACCTCTTTCGGGCGCAGAACTCAACGAACTGGTGTCCGGTTTGCACAAGCTTTCCCGCAACCTTTGGTGGAGCTGGAACCAGGAGGCCCAGGACTTTTTCTACGAACTCTCGCCGCGCGGCTGGCAGAACATGTTTCACAACGCCGTGGCCGTGCTCCGCGAAGTCTCCGAGCAGGAACTCCGCGCCCGCCTGCAGGATGTGCACTTCGCCGCCCGCGTCCGCGCGGTCTTGAGCGACTTTCAAAATTATCTGGGCGACCAGAAAACCTGGTGTCACTTGCACGCCGCCCGGCTGCACCAGCATCCCGTCGCCTATTTCTCCGCCGAATTCGGCTTCCACGAATCGTTGCCGATTTCCGCCGGCGGCCTCGGCATCCTGGCCGGCGACCACGCGAAATCCGCCAGCGACCTCGGCCTCGGCTTTGTCGGCCTCGGCCTGTTTTATCGCGAAGGCTATTTCCAGCAGTCGATTGATTCCAACAACTGGCAGACGGAATACTACAACCCGATTGACCCGCACAACGTCCCGCTCGAACCCGTGCTGGATGCGGATGGCGAGCGGCTGGTCTGCTCCGTCGGGATCGGCATGAACGCCGTGGACTTCCAGGTCTGGCGCGTGAACGTGGGCCGCGTGCCGGTGTTCCTGCTCGACACGAACCTGCCGCAGAACGAACAGCGTTTCCGTGACCTGACCACGCGCGTTTATGGCGGCGACAGCATCACGCGTATCATGCAGGAGATTCTGCTCGGCATCGGCGGCGTCCGGTTGCTGCGCACGCTCGGCATCGAACCCTCCACGTTCCACATGAACGAAGGCCACGCGGCCTTCCTCACGCTGGAACTGCTCCGCGAAAAAATCGCCGCCGGCAGCAACTTCGCCGCCGCCCAGATCGCGACCAAGCAGGAATGTCATTTCACCACGCACACGCCGGTCGAAGCCGGCCATGACCGGTTCACCCCGGATTTGATGAACTACGCCTTGCAACGGTTCCTCGGCCAGTTGCCCGTGCCGTTCAACGACCTCATGGCCATGGGCCGCGTGAATCCGGCCAACGCCAGCGAACCGTTTTGCATGACCGTCCTCGCGCTCAAGTTTTCCCGCGCCGCCAACGCCGTCAGCGAACTTCACGGCGTGGTCAGCCGCGAGATGTGGCAGCCGCTTTATCCCGGCAAAACCATTGACCAGGTGCCCATCGGCCACATCACCAATGGCATCCACCTGCTCGGCTGGATGAAAGGCCCCGTCCGCACCTTCTGGCGCACGAAACTCACCGACAGCACCAACGGTGCCGCCAGATTTTTTCGCGATAAATTCGGTGCCGACTGGTCTTCCGCCATCAACCACGCCGATTTCTGGGACAAGATGACCGACCCCACCTTCGTCACCGACGAGGAACTGTGGGCGCTCCGCTACAAGCTGCGCCGCGAGCTGATCGAATTCGCCCGCCGCAAACTGCTCCTGCAAAACCAGCGCGCCACGCAGGGCGACTTCATCCGCTTCGATCATTTTTTGAATCCCGACGCGCTCACCATCGGCTTTGCCCGACGCTTCGCCACCTACAAGCGCGCCCCGCTGATCTTCCAGCAGTTCGAGAACATCGTGAAGCTCGTGCGCGACAAGCAGCGTCCCGTGCAGTTCGTCTTCGCCGGCAAAGCCCATCCGCGCGACAACGACGGCAAACGCTTCATCCAGCAGATCATTCATTTGAGCAAACACAGCGAACTCGCGGGCAACCTCATCTTCCTTGAAAACTACGACATCCATGTCGCGCGCCAGATGGTTTCCGGCTGCGACATCTGGTTGAATAATCCGCGCCGCCCGCTCGAAGCCTCCGGCACCAGCGGCATGAAAACCGGCTGTCACGGCGGCATGAACCTCAGCATCTTGGACGGCTGGTGGCGCGAAGGTTTTGATGGCCAGAACGGCTTCGGCATCGGCCCCGACTCGCATCCCGACAACGTCGCGGAACAAGACCGCGTGGACAGCGCGAACCTTTACCGCACCCTCACCGAACAGGTCGTGCCCATGTTCTACAACCGCGACGTCAACGGCATCCCGCGCGAATGGCTCAAGCGCATGCGTCATTCCATGGCCACGCTCGTGCCGCAGTTCACCACCGACCGCATGGTCAAGGAATATACGAACAAGTATTACCTGCCGAAGTGAACGGC
>DMQW01000456.1:0-1547 GCA_003455565.1 Limisphaerales bacterium | reverse complement strand
TCTTTACAGATTTTCCGCAAATCCGCAGAGTAGGCGCGTGTTGACCGCAAGTGATTCGCGGACGGAACCGGTGACTGCCTCGCCCGTTGCCCGCGCGACAGACAATTTTACCGCCAGCCTGGAGGCCGCCATCGCGCGGTCGCAGAATTTCCTTTTGTCCGAACAGAAACCGGAGGGTTACTGGGTCGGCGAATTGATGGTGGATTCCACGCTCGTGTCCGACACGGTGGCGTATCATCATTGGAACGGCAAAGTTGATCCCGAATGGCAGCGCAAGGCGGTCAATCACCTCTTCGCCATGCAACTGCCGGACGGTGGGTGGAACATCTACCACGGCGGTCCGTCGGAAGTGAACGCCACCATCAAGGCGTATCTCGCGCTCAAACTCGCCGGCGTGCCCGTCACCGACCGGCGCATGTTGCGGGCGCGCGAAGTGGCCCGGCAGTTCGGCGGCGTGCCGCGCATGAACACCTTTTCCAAATTGTATCTCGCGCTCATCGGCCTGTTTCCGTGGGAATTTGTCCCGACGATTCCGTGCGAGGTGCTGCTCATCGGCAAATGGTTCCATGTGAATTTCTGGGACATGAGCAACTGGTCGCGCGGCATGATCGTGCCACTGGCGATCATCAACCATTTCAAGCCGACGCGGCCGGTGAAGGTCAATCTGGACGAGCTTTATCCCAACGGCGTCCACGAACGCGACCTCGCGCTCGCGCCCGACCCGGAAAAGATTTCGCTGCGGAATTTTTTCCTGTGGCTTGACCGCCTGCACAAGCTGGCCGAGTGGTTTGCCGAGCACCGCATCCATCCGTTCCGCAAAAGCGCGCTGCGGAAATGCGAACAGTGGATGCTCGAACGCTTCGAGAGCAGCGACGGTCTCGCCGCGATTTTTCCGGCGATGCTCAATTCGCTCATCGCGCTCAAGGCGCTGGGTTATCCCGACGATCATCCGCAGATCGTCCGCGCCGCGCGCGAGTTGAAAAAACTCGAACACGAAACCGCCGACAGCGTGCGCATCGAGCCTTGTTTTTCGCCCGTCTGGGACACGGCGATTGTCGCGATTTGTCTGCGCGAGTCCGGCATTCCCGAAAATCATCCGGCCATGAAAAAATCCGCCGAATGGCTGATGGAAAAAGAAATCCGCTTTGCCGGCGACTGGGTTCACAAAAATCCCGTGGACGTGGAACCGAGCGGCTGGGTTTTTGAATACAACAACCAATGGAATCCCGACGTGGACGACACGGCGATGGTGCTGCTCGCGTTGCGGAAAGTTCCCACGGACAATCCGCAGAAGCGCGACGAATGTTTCAAGCGCGGCCTGAAATGGATGATGACCTTTCAGTGCAAAGACGGCGGCTGGGCGGCGTTCGACAAGGATTGCACGAAGAATATTCTGGAAAAAGTTCCGTTCGCCGATCACAACGCCATGCTCGATCCCGAATGCGCCGACATCACCGCGCGCATTTTGGAACTGCTCGGCCTGTCTCTTATACACATCTGACGCTGCCGACGATCTACTCTGTGTAGATCTCGGTGGTCGCCGTATC
>DMQW01000469.1 GCA_003455565.1 Limisphaerales bacterium | reverse complement strand
CCCTCCGGCTCGCCCGGCGCGGCTACGGCGCGACTTCGCCGAATCCGATGGTCGGCGCGGTTTTGGTGAAAGGCGGAAAAATCATCGGGTGCGGCTGGCATCGGCGCGCAGGTTTGCCGCACGCGGAAATCGAGGCGCTCCGCGACGCGCAAAAGCGCGGCCACAATCCCAAAGGCGCGACGCTTTACGTCACGCTCGAACCGTGTTGCACGCAGGGTCGCACGCCGCCTTGCACAGATGCCATCATCGCGGCGGGAATCAAACGCGTCGTCATCGGCGCGACGGATCCGAATCCGCAGCACGCGGGCAAAGGTTTTAAGATTTTGCAACGCGCGGGCATTGTTGTGACGCGGTGGGGCGAGGCTACTGACGAGCCGGTCTTTGCAAGCAGACACCACGGCTCGCGAGAACGCTCGCCCCACCAAAACTTGGCTGACGAGTGCGCGAAGTTGAACGAAGCGTTCAACCATTGGATTGTTCATCGCACGCCGTTCGTCACGGTGAAAGCCGCGATGACGCTGGATGGTAAAATCGCCACTGCCAGCGGCGAGTCGAAATGGATCACCGGCGAAAAATCCCGCGCGCATGGAATGGAATTGCGCCAAAGTTCGGATGCGATTCTCGTCGGCATCAATACGATTCTGGCTGATGATCCGAGCCTGACCGTGCGCGGCAAAAAGCAAAAGGAAGGAAACATCGAACATCCAACATCGAACATCCAACATCCAAGGCTGCGGCGCATCGTGCTGGATTCGAAGGCGCGGACGCCACAGGATGCGAAAGTTGTCAGTGACGAGTTTGCGGCGTTGACTACGATTGTGGTGGGCAAGCACGCGTCAAAGAATCGCGTGGCGGCTTTGGCGAAAAAGGTGAATGTCATTGTTGCGCCGGCGGCGAATTCAAAATTCAAAATTAAAAATTCAAAACTGGATTTGCGCTGGCTGTTGAAAAAGCTCGGCACGGAAAACGTGACGAGCCTGCTGGTCGAAGGCGGCGGTGAGGTGAATGCGTCGTTTCTGCTCGGCGGTTTCGCACAACGCGTCGCATTTTTTTACGCGCCGAAAATCTTGGGCGGACGGGATTCGCGCAAGGCGGTCGCAGGCGATGGCGTGAAAAGTTTGGCGGACGTTTTGCAATTGCACGAAGTCGAGTGGCGCAAGCTGGGCGAGGATTTGCTGCTGATGGCAAAGTTGGAGTCCAAGCTTTAGCTTGTCTTCCCATCGGCTCACGCGAAACTAGCGCAAGCTAAAGCTTGAACTCCAACTTTATGTTCACAGGCATTGTCGAAGAAGCGGGCGTCATCGAAAAGATCACGCCGGCGAAAAAATCCATTGAAATGACCGTGCGCGCCAGCGTCTGCGGGCGCGGCGTGAAAACTGGCGCGAGCGTGGCGGTCAACGGCTGCTGCCTAACGGCGGTGAAAATTTCCACGCGCGGCAAGGCGAAGTTGATCCAGTTCGACCTGCTTCAGGAAAGCTGGCAGCACACGAATTTCCAGTTCGCCAAGGTTGGTTCGCTGGTAAACTTGGAGCGTTCACTGCGCGCGAACGGCGAACTCGGCGGTCATTTTGTCACCGGCCATGTGGACAGCCTCGGCAAGATCATCCGCTGGGAACGCGCCGGAAAAGACCACGTTCTCGACATCGCCGCGCCGCCGGACGTAATGCGCTATGTTGTTCATAAAGGTTCCATCACGGTGGACGGCATCAGCCTGACCGTCGCGGGCGTGGGCAAAAAAAGTTTCCGCATCTGGATCATTCCGCACACGTTTGCGGTGACGGTTTTGCGCGAGCGGAAGGTCGGCGACGCGGTGAATCTGGAGGCGGATCTGCTCGGCAAATATGTGGAACGGTTTTTGACTGCGCGAAAGCGTTGATGCCAAGCGGGTTTTCATGCTTGAAAATTTAACCCGGCTGACACATAATCGTAATATAACTTGAGCAGTCTATTGCCGTGAATGTTACGAAAGAATCAGTCCGTTTATTGGTGAGTGCGCCTGCGCACTACGCCACGCGCTTGGCGCATTCCATTGAGGAAGTGCGCGCGGCGCAGACCTTGCGTTTTGAAGTTTTCAACCTCGAACTCAACGAGGGACTCGCGCAATCCTACGCGACCGGCTTGGACGCCGACCCGTTCGATGCGGTGTGCGACCACCTGATCGTCGAACACGTCCCGACAAAACAGATTGTGGGAACCTACCGTTTGCAGATGGGTGTAAGCGCGGGGAAAAATCTCGGTTACTACTGCGCGCAGGAATTTGAATTCAGCGTCTTTGAGCCGCTGCGAAATAAAATTGTGGAACTCGGCCGTGCGTGCGTGCATCGCCAGCATCGCAATTTGATTGTGCTGGGCTTGCTCTGGAAGGGCATCGCGGATTACGCGCGCGAACGCGGCGGACGTTATCTTATCGGTTGCAGTTCGATCACTTCGCAAGACCCGGCGGTCGGTGCCTCGGCCTATTCTGAACTCTGCCGCAAATATCTCGTGAACACGGAATGGCGCACGAAACCGCTGCCCGCCTACGAATGCGAGCTTACCGCCGTGACCGAGGAAAAAGCGGAAATCCCAAAACTGTTGCGCGCGTATCTGACCATCGGCGCAAAAATCTGCGGGCCGCCCGCGCTGGACCGGCATTTTCAAACGATTGATTTTCTTATATTCGTTGATCTTGAAACGCTTTCGCCGCAGACGCGCGCACGTTTTCTTAGTTGACCTCGGTGAACTTCGCATTTGAAATCTGCGGATGACCTTTCGTGCTGCGGGAAGACTCGGCTGGTTCACCTTCGAGGTGCTGGTGATTCTTTTGAATTATCTTTTCACCACCGCCTTCGCCCCGCAAAAATCCAAACGCCTTGCCCGCGCCGCCTGGTTGCACCGTTCGTCCCGCCGCCATCTCAAGATTTTCGGCTACTCCGCTGACGTGGCTGGAGCGATTCCGAAAAACGGACTGCTCGTTTCCAATCATTTGAGCTATCTCGACATTCTCGCCATTTCCGCGACCACGCCGGCGGTGTTCGTATCGAAGGCGGATGTGCGCCGCTGGCCGCTGTTCGGCTGGCTCGCGGCGCTGGCCGGGACGGTTTTTGTCGAGCGCGAACGCCGCACGCTCGTCGTCGAAGTGAACCGCGAAATCCAGACCGCGCTGGACACAGGCGTGCTCGTCGTCATTTTTCCCGAAGGCACGAGTTCCAACGGCGAAACCGTCCTGCCCTTCCGCACCTCGCTGCTGGAACCGGCGGCGCGCGGCGGACACGAGATTGCCACCGGCTGGATTCATTACGAACTGGACGACGGCGACGCGAAACAGGAAGTCTGCTACTGGGGCGACCACTCGTTTTTTCCGCATTTGATCAATCTGCTTGGGAATAAATCCGTGCGGGCTACCATCCGGTTCGGAAAATTTGAGCGCACCACCGCTGACCGCAAGGAACTGGCGAAGCAACTGCACGCCGCCGTTTTGGAATTGAAGACGAAAAACTGACGCGTCACCATTTCACCGGCGCAGTCATTTTTTTCCCGAAGCGGTTGGTGTAATGAATCTGCCGGTGCTGCTGGCCGTATTCATAAACGAGCTTGGTGATTTTCACGTCGTAGCAGCAATACTCCGCGATCTCCGCGAGCCTGCCGTCCTTGAACCAGCGGATCGCCTGCAAACCTTCCGCCGTCTTTTCCACGCCGAACGTCGCCGTGGCAATCGAGTCGAGCGAGAGCCGATGGCCCAGTTCGTTCTGTAATTCCACCAGCATGTCCAGCGTCGGCAACTGGCTCAAATCCAGCGCCGTGTAGCCATGCAATACCTCATAGTCGAACCGCAAATGATTAAAACCCACCACGAGCTCCGCGCGCTGCAAATCCTTGATCAGGTCGTCCACCTGTTTCTCGCCGTAAATTTTATATTCACCGGTCACACTGCTGCACGTCACGCCCACGCTCATGCCCATTTTGGAAATGTTGCCCCAGCCGCCGACCTCATCGGCGGACTTCTGCGTTTCCAGGTCGAAATAAAGAATGTTCTTGGCCATGGTGGCGTCAATGAAAGCCGCACTTGCGTATGAAAACAATTCCAAACTGATGCCGGCTTGGGAATGACTAATTCCTAAATCCGAATGACTAAAGAATGACGAATGACCAAAAGACGAATTCAACATTTGGGCATTTGGGCTTCTTTCGTCATTATGGTTTCGTCATTCGTCATTCATTTACGCGCTTGAAGAATTTCACGAATGGATTCAAATTCAACGCATGGCCCTCACCCCTTCCACCATGCTGCCGCTCGGCACGACTGCGCCCGATTTCAAACTGCCGGACACGAACGGGAAAATCATTTCGCCCGCCGACTTCAAGGACAAGGCCGCGTTGCTCGTGATTTTCATGTGCAACCATTGTCCTTACGTCGTCCACATCCGCGCCGGACTTGCGCAACTCGCGCATGATTACGCGCCGCGCGGCGTCGGCATCGTAGGCATCAATGCCAACGACGCAAAAAATTATCCCGCCGACAGCCCAGCCAGGATGAAGGACGAAGTGAAATCCGCCGGTTACATTTTTCCGTATCTGTACGACGAATCGCAGGCCGTCGCCAAAAGCTATCGCGCCGCCTGCACGCCCGACATTTTTCTTTTTGATCGCGGCCGTCGTCTGGTTTATCGCGGCCAGTTTGACGCCAGCCGGCCCGGCAATGGAATTCCTGTCACCGGAAAAGATTTGCGCGCCGCGCTCGACGCCGTGCTCGCGGGAAAAAGCACCTCTGAATTTCAAGTCGCCAGCATCGGCTGCAACATCAAGTGGAAATCCGGGAACGAACCGGATTATTTTTAATCCGCTAATTTCGCGAATTGACGCGAATTAAAATTTCCCGGTTCAATTCGTGAAAATTCGCGCAATTCGCGGATGCTATTTCTTGGGCAGTTTTTCCTCGACCATCTCGCAGAGCGCGTGGAACAAGACTTTTTGCGCTTCTTGAATCCGCGCCGTCACCGTGCCGGGCACAATCAAGTCAATCGTCGCCACGCCCTTCGTGAAACCGCCGTCGCGTCCGAGAATGGCGATGCTCTCGACGCCCTTGCGCTTCGCTTCTTCCAGTGCGCGCAAAATGTTTTTAGATTTGCCGCTCGTGGTGAGCGCGATGAGCACGTCGCCTTTTTCCGCAAGACCCCAGACCTGCCGCGCGAAAATTTCGTCGGCATGATAATCGTTGCACACGGCGGTCATGAACTCGCCGTTGGCCGTGAGCGAGATGGCCGGGTAAGGCCGACGGTCTTCGCGGAAGCGGCAGAGAAATTCCGTGGCCAGATGCGTGGCGTCCGACGCGCTGCCGCCGTTGCCGCAGACGAGCAGCTTGTGGCCGCCGGTGAGCGAGCGCAAAACCAGTTGCGCCGCGCGGTTCAGCGGTTCCTCCAGCGCGGTCAGCCCGCGCAGCGTGGCGATGGAATCTTCAATGGCGCGTTGCAAATGACTCATACCGACAGCGTAAATGTTGGCCGTTGAAAGAAAAGGCGAAATCCATCTGCTTGAATTTTCCGCGCTGGCGGTTATTTTCCCCTTATGCCGATTTACGAATTCCATTGCGCGCAATGCGAACACGATTCCGAAATCCTCGTCCGCTCGTCCGACTGGAAGGGGACGAAATGCCCGCATTGCGGCTCGTCCAAAATCTCGAAGAAATTTTCCACGTTCGCCTCGACCAGCGCGGGCGAGAAATCTACCGGCCAGAAAAGCGGCGGCGGCCATTGCTGTGGCGGCGGCTGTCACGCGTATTGAATTATTTTCGTAGCAGCCGACGTGAGCCGGCTCTAAATTTCCCGCCGGAAAACAATGAGCCGACTTACGTCCGCTGCTACAAACAAATTGACCGCCATCAGTAATGAATTTTATCCGGCTTGGCTTTCCATTCGGCAAAAACTTTCAGCGCCTCGGGGCGGAGCAGTTGTTTCATGGGAACTTTCCGGCGGGAAACCGGCTGCGCCAGTTCACGGTAAATCAAATCGTCATCGAAACTTATTTTTGCCGCATCTTGACGGGTGTTGGCGAAATAAACTTTTTTGAGCCGCGACCAGTAAATGGCCGCGAGACACATCGGGCAAGGTTCGCAACTGGTGTAAAGTTCGCAGTCGTCGAGCTGGAAGGTTTTCAATTTTTTGCAGGCCGCACGGATGGCCGTGACTTCTGCGTGCGCCGTGGGGTCGTTGGTCGAGGTGACCTGGTTCCAGCCGCGCGCGATGATTTTGCCATGCCGCACCACGACCGCGCCGAACGGTCCGCCGCAGTTGGCGCGCATTTTGGCGAGCGAAAGCCGGATGGCGGCGCGCATGAATTCTGGTTTCATCGGGGAAATCTTAACCACGGATGGACACGGATGGAACCCGGATTTTTTTCAGCGGCGCAATCTTGCTCCTAATCATATTCGTGATCCTGCGAAAGAGATTAAGATTACGATGATGATTGCGGTCAAGAACGTGAAAGCGAAGCCCGGCGCTTGATTCACTTTTTACCGCCAAACAGCAGCCGCAGGCTGTTCATCACGACGACCACCGTGCTGCCTTCGTGGCCGACCACGCCGATGGTCAGTGGAATTTTTCCGAGCATCGCAAATGTGACGAGCACCACCACGGTGCCGAGCGAGATAAACAGATTTTGCTTGATGATGCGGCGCGCGCGCTGGCTCAAGCGGAAGGCGGCGAGGAAGTTTTCCAGCCGGTCGTGCATCAGCACCACGTCGGCCTGTTCGAGCGCAGCGTCGGAACCACGCGCGCCCATCGCCACGCCGATGTGCGCGGCGGCGAGGCTGGGCGCGTCATTCACGCCGTCGCCGATCATCGCCACGCGCTTCCCCTGCCCGCTCAATTCGCGGATGGCGGCGACTTTTTCCTCCGGCTTCAACCCGGCGCGGACCTCGTCCAATTTCAATTCGGTGAGCAGATGCTCGCCAGCGGCCTGATTATCACCGGTCAGAACCACGCTGCGCAAACCTTCGTGGCGCAATTCATCAATCACTTGCGCGGCCTGGGGCCGGATGTCGTCGCGCAAAATAATTCGTCCGAGCAAATCACCTTCGGCGACCCAGACTTCGGAAGTGCCGGCTTCAATTCCTGCCGGGGTGGCGGCCGATGTGAGCCGGCTCTGATCAATTTTAGAATGAGCGGATTCACGTCCGCTGCTACTGGAATCAATCACCCATCCGCGTTTGCCGAGAAAAATTTCCCGGCCGTCGCGTTTTGCGCGCAAACCTTCGCCGGTGACAGATTCATGTTGCGCGAACTCGATTATCTCCAGCGCGTGCTGCTTGCCGTGGCGGGTGATGGCGCGAGCGAGCGGATGCGTGGACAATTTTTCCAGCGAGTAGGCCAGCCGGGCGATTTCGTTTTCGCGTCCGGGCGGAAAGCTTTCAATGTTTTCCACGCGCAGTTCGCCGGTCGTCAGCGTGCCGGTCTTGTCGAGGCAGACGACATTGACCTCCGCCAGTTTCTCCACCGCCGCGCCTCCGCGAAAAAGAATTCCGTGCCGCGCGCTCCACGCGATGGCCGCCAGCACCGCCGAGGGAATGGAAAGCACCAGCGCGCACGGCGACGAGACGACGAGCAGTGTCATCGTGCGATAAAACGCGCTGTGCGATTCGATGGCAGATGTGAACGCGACCAGTCCGAAGCCAAGCCACCACACGAAAAACATCGCGAGCGACAAACCGAGAACGCCGTAGGTGTAGTAGGTGCTGAACTTGTCGGCGAACTGCTGCGCGGGCGCTTTCTGCTGCTGCGCCTCGTGGATGAGCGTGATGATTTTTTGCAGCGAACTTTCGGCGGCCGGCTTGGTGACGATGACTTCGACTGCGCCCCAAAGATTAATCGTGCCGGCGAGCGCGGTGTCGCCGACGGCTTTTTCCACGGGCGCGGCCTCGCCGGTCAGATTGGATTCATCGGCGGCGGTCGTGCCTTTGACGATTTCCGCGTCCACAGGGAATTGCGCACCCGGCTTGATGAGCAGGCGCGCACCGGCGCAAATTTTTTCGACGGGAACTTCCGTTTCATTTCCATTCGCGTCAATCGCGGTCGCCGTTTTTGGCGCGTCGCGGAACAAGGAGCGGATTTCTTTTTGCGTGCGGCCAAGCGCGTAATGCTCCAGCGCGCTGGAGAACGAAAACAGAAACAGCAGCGTCGCGCCTTCCACCCACGCACCAATGCTGGCCGCGCCGACGGCGACGGCGAGCATGAGAAAATGCACGTCAATGGCGCGTTGCTGCAGGCGTTCCCAAACTTCATGCACGGTGAACCACGCGCCCGTGATGTAAGCCGCGATGAAGCTGGCAACGGAGAGCGTCGGCAGGTCGAATTTGCCGAGGAGATGACCGCTCAAGCCGAACCCGCCGCACAGAATCGCGGCGGCGAGTTGCGGTTTCCATTCGTCAATGCCGTGTTCGTCTTCGGGCAACTCGATTTGACGCGGAACGACCTTGGGAAACGGGATGTCGCGCCAGCGCCAGAATTTCGGTGCGGTCGGACAGGTGACCCGCGCGATGGTCGTCACGTCACCGTCGCGCTGGATGGTGATGCGTTTTTGCTCGGCGGCGGACAATGGGGATTCGCAGGTGGCGCAATCATTCTTGCCGCTCAACAGCGAACAGGCGCGGCTGACGTCAGCCGCGTGAGCCGACTGGATTTTTTGGGTGACGCGCTCGGTAAGCTTTTCAACATCAACCCGGCCCAGCGTGGCGACGGAAATTTTTTCATGCGCGGGATCAATCGTCACTGCCTCCAGCGACGGCTCTTCAGCGAGCGTGTCGGCGACGGAGCGTGCAATGCAGGCTTCGGCACGGCGCGCGGAATCTTTGGCTGGCACTGAACTCATCACCTGATTTGTAGCACAAGGGAATTTAGCGCACGAAGCAAAATTTGTTTTTTTCTGGACTTAAATGAATTTTTTCCGCATTTCAGAAGCTGAAACTTATCCACCCAACATGAAAAAATTATTCTTGATTCTATCACTGGCGGTTCTGGCCCTCGGCATCGTCCCGGCAAACGCACAATTCGGTCCGCCCGGAGGCGGCTCGCGCGGACCAAGCTTCGGCGGTGCCACGGGCAAATTATTCGGCGACAACCAGTCGTTCAGCGCCACGCTGGAATTTCAAACCACCGATCCGTCCGGCAACGCCATCACCATGCCCGGCAAAATCAGCTTTGACGCCGGCAAATCACGATTTGAAATTAACATGACCGAGGTCAAAGGCGGTCAGATGCCGCCCAATGCCGCCGCGCAAATGAAATCCATGGGCATGGACACGATGGTTTCCTTGTCGCGCCCGGACAAGAAGACGGTTTATCTCATCTATCCCGGATTGCAGAGCTATGTGGAAAATCCGATGCCAGAGAAAGCCGCAGCCACTGGTGATGATTTCAAAATCGAGACCACGGAAGCCGGCAAGGAAACCGTGGAGGGCCACGATTGCGTGAAAAACCAGGTGGTCGTGACGGACAAAGACGGCAAGAAACATGAATCCACCGTCTGGAACGCCACCGACCTGAAAAAATTCCCCGTGAAAATCGTGACCAGCGAACAAGGCCAGAACTCCACGATGCTGTTCAAAAAAATCTCGTTCGACAAACCCGCCGCCAGCAACTTTGAAGTCCCCGCCGGCTTCCAGAAATACGACAACATGCAAACCATGATGCAGCAGCAGATGATGAAGCGCATGGGCGGCGGAATGGCCGTGCCGCCGGGTCAGTAATCCGGCCGGTGCAAAAGACCAGGGCTGGCGTTGAGCCAGCCTTTTTTGTTTTTACGAACTGCGGCCTCGAAAAATTATCCGAGCAAGATTTTTACCTTCGCGAGCGCTTCGTCGAGTTTGCCCGCGTCCTTGCCGCCGCCGCGCGCGTTGTCCGGCTTGCCGCCGCCTTTGCCGCCGACAATCGGCGCGATGGTTTGAATAATTTTTCCAGCTTGAACTTTCGCGGTGAAATCGGAAGTCACCGCCGCAACCAATGAAACCGCGCCATTGCTCGCGCCGCCGAGAACAATCACGCCCTTGAATTGCGACTTCAACGAATCCGCCACGGTTTGCAGCGTATCGCCATCCGCATCGCCGAGATTCGCGATGATGGCCGGAACGCCGAGCACCGTCTCGGCCTTGGCCAGCAATTCCTTCGCCCGGCCCGCCGCTTCCCTTTGATTGGCCGTCCGCAAGGACTTCTCCAATTCCTTCTGGTGCGCGAGCAAGGCTTCAACTTTTTTCTCCAGTTCACCAACGGGCGAATTGATCTTGCCCGCGATGCTGCGAATGAGTTGTAACTGCTGGTTCGCGAGATCGTAAGCCGTCAAACCCGCCACCGCTTCAATGCGCCGGACGCCCGCCGCAATCGCGCTTTCGCCGACGATGCGGAACAAACCGATCTCGCCGGTCGCGCGCGTGTGCGTGCCGCCGCACAGCTC
>DMQW01000104.1:5026-5402 GCA_003455565.1 Limisphaerales bacterium | reverse complement strand
TAGCTCAGTGGTAGAGCATTACCTTGACACGGTAGGGGTCACAGGTTCGAACCCTGTATCGCGCACCACCTTCAATAGAATCAATAGATATGTCAATTTTCAAGCCCTCAAAAATGCCGAGTCATAACAGAAAGTCATAACAAATCGCCTTAAATCGGCCATGTCGCGGAGTGTAAAAGTTGTCACGGAAGTTGCCGCAATGTGAGCGGGTAATCCTGATTCATCCGGGCGAAATTCTCCGCGAGGAGTATATGCTGCCGCTCGGTTTTACCGGGGACATACTGGCGGAAGTTTTGAAAGTGCCGCCAGATAGCATCAATGAAATAATTTCGGGAAAGCGGGACATCACGGTGGATATGGCGTTGCGGTTGGCGCG
>DMQW01000104.1:0-4777 GCA_003455565.1 Limisphaerales bacterium | reverse complement strand
GCTGAGCGCGCTTGCCGTCGGTTTTCCGGACGAGAATGCGCCGCGCGGCATTGAGGGCCGCCCACTGGTGGTTGAGCGTCCCTTGCCGGAAGATATGACAGACGGTTTTCCATGGGGGAAAGTCGGCGGGCAGATAACGCCAGGGGGATGCCGCTCTTGACCACCTAGAGGATGGCCTCAAGGAGGCCCCGGCGGGCGGTGGGCGGGCGTCCGCGTTTGGATGGTTTGGGGAGCATGGGTTTGACGAAATCCCATCGGGCCTCCGTGCGGCGAGAGTCATAAATGGCGTTTTCCACGCCCTAACTGAAGCGGCGCTTAAAAGTTGAACGCCTCCGTCCAAGCCGCAGGTCAATTCAGCCTTTCACTCTTCTTTTCACTCGCAACCAAACAGATGAAGCAAATTTCAATTTAATCCGATGTTCCTGATTATTCAGACAGGCTCTTACAATTTTGAGCAAACTTTTGCTCCTTTTTTCACATACGCGCGAGCTTTTTTATTTCACTTTCACCAAACCATCCGTCACGAGATACGCGAGCGCGTAGCAGATGAAAATTGCCAGTCCGCCGACCAGTCCGGCGATGGCTGCTTTCTTCCAAGTGCCGCGACGGAGTTGCACCGCGAGCAACGCGAGCGCCACGGCAATGCCGAATTCGCCAAGCACAATATAATATGGCGTGAACGAAATCATCCGGCAACCGCTGTATGTCCACCAGTGGATGCGCCGCGCCATCTCTTCGTAATACGGAATGTTCACCGCGCCCAGCCCGCCGATCAGGAGCAGTCCGAAGCCGCCGAAGCGTTCCCACAGGCGCAGGCCGAGGTAGCCGAATTGCACGGCCACGATTTCCCACGCGAGCGGCATCCACGCGGGCGAACACCACAGCATCGGCCCGCCGCCAACGGAATAATCCAGCGTGCGCGTGTGCAGCACGAGCCACGCATCCGCCGGCAGTTCGGCGAATCCCACCGCGAGTCCGAACACCATCAGCCGCGCAATCAGCAGGTCACGCCGCAGGAAAACGAAACTTAACAGGAGAAAATTATCGAGCAGGTTCAGCGCGAGACCGGTCTTCCAATCTGACCATCGCGTGAGCGCGAGCAACGCGACGGCGACGATGTTGATGACGACGGTCGCCAGCACGATGCGCAGCCGCGCGCGTTCGAGCGGGTCGGATTGGTTGTGGAAGCGGTAGGTCATTCGATTTACTGCGAGGAAATTTAGACAGGATTTACAAGATTTACAGGATTCTTTTTCTTCATCATGTCCATCCTGTAAATCCTGTCAAAAAAATCCCGGCCACGACGGCGGTGGCGCGGTGAATTCCACCGGCTGCCTTGTCAACGGATGCGTAAAGGAAATTTTCCACGCGTGCAGGCACAGCGGCGAATCGTCCACGCGCAACGTCTGCATCTCGCCAATTTTTTTGCCGGACAGATAAACGGAATCGCCGCACACGGGAAAACCCAGGTGCCACAGGTGGACGCGGATTTGATGCGTGCGTCCGGTGAGCGGACGCGCTTCGAGCAGCGTCGTGCCGTCGGCGTGGCGCTGGCGCACGCGAAATTCCGTGCGCGCATCGCGACCGGATTCTTCGTCAATTTTACGCGAACCGAGTTCGCCCGACACGGCGCTGATGGGCGCGTCGCAACTGAAGGTGTCCGCCGGCGGCCGGCCCTGCACACGGACGAGATAAAGTTTTTCCACCCCACCGCACGCGAATTGCGGTTGCAGCTTGCTGGCGAAATGCCGCGTGCGCGTCATGAGCACTACGCCGGTCGTGTTCGCATCGAGCCGGTGCGCGGGGTGCGGTTTTTGCGGATGATAAACTTCGTTGAGGATTTGCTGGAGCGTGTTGCGATAAAATCTTCCGCCCGCGTGCATCGGCAGCGGCGCGGGTTTGTTCAACACGATCAACGCCTCGTCCTCATGCAAAATTTCCACGCGACCGTTCACGTCCGGCTCGATGGCGTTGGGAAACTTGTGGAGATAGCGTTCGCCGCCACGGACGATCTGCGCGGCGGCGACCGGTTCGTGCTGGAGGTTCACCAAGAGGCCGAGCGCGCATTCGCTTTCCCAATGCGCGGGCGGCAGATGCCGGACCACGCGGCACAACGTGTCGAGCAAAGTCTTGCCGTCGCAATCTCCCGGGACATTGACGTGCTTGAAATTATCGCACGGCACGCAGCCGGGCATCGGCGTGGTGGCGCGACGAATCGCCGCGTGACGCTGCGCGATGTTCAGCGCCATCTGCCCGACGGGCGTCTTGAAACAATACGGACACGACTGTCCGGAAACGTGGCGCGCGTCCTTCTGGTCGGCCTCGCTCAACGGCGTCTGGCACTGAAAACATTGGGTGAATTCCGTTTCCTGCAAACCCGGATCAAGGCCGACACGCTGGTCGAACACAAAACATTCGCCGTCGTAATGCGCGCCGCCGCACTCCTCGAAATATTTCAGGATGCCGCCGTCGAGCTGGAAAATATTTTTGAAACCTTCGCGTTCCATGAACGGCCCGGCCTTTTCGCAACGGATGCCGCCGGTGCAAAACATCACGATAGGCTGCTCTTTCATCGCTGCGGGAAGTTTGCGCACGGCGTCGGGAAATTCGCGGAAGCGGTCAATGCCTATGGGCAGCGCGTGCTTGAACGTGCCGAGCTTCACCTCGTAATCGTTGCGCGTGTCGAGCAGCGTCACGGGCCGGCCTTCGTCGAGCCACTGTTTCAAATCTTTCGCCGCGAGCTTCGGCGACGTGCGTTGGGCCGGATTAATTCCCTCAACGTCGAACGTGATGATTTCTTTTTTGATGCGCACGAGCATCCGCGAGAACGGCTGATGTTCTGTCTCGCTCACTTTGACCTGAAAATTTTCGAGGCCGGGCAAGCTTCGCAACTCCGCGAGCAGCAGTTCAATTTTGTCCGCCGCACCCGCGACGAACAGGTTGATGCCTTCGACGCTCAAAAGAATCGTGCCTTTGAGTTCCCAGCTCTGGCACAACGCCAGCAGCCGTGGCCGCAGCCGCCGCAACTCCGGCAGCGGCGCAAATTTGTAGGCGGCAATGTTGATAATTTTCTTCATCGAAACGCGACACAGGATACCGGAAATTCAGACGGCCGCCACTTTTAGATGCAGGTCAAATGAAGCGCGGAATTGCTCACGCCACGCCGCCCATCCGCGAAATCATTCCCCTTTTCGACTGAAATGGTATAATTTTGTCCGGCATGGATTCGGATCTATCCAAACTTATCGGCGATATATGGCAGTATAAACCTGTCATCATCGTCCTAGTGGTTGGTGGCCTGATTATCTTTGTCCTTTCAGTAATTGACACCCATCGCCACCGCAAAAAAATTCACAAGAAGCGGCATCGGACCAAACATCATTGACGGATCGAAGCGGTGGCGCACCTGCGCGAAAACTTTCACGGCAAAAATTCAGGCGGGATTTACCGGATTCTTTTTTCAGCCTGACCAGCCGGTTCATCCGGCGAAAAATTTTGATCAACGCAGACCGAAGCGGCGGCTCTGGCTGCTGGGGACTGGCGGGGGGGCGGGGGAGTTCCGCAGGTTGGCCCCTTCACGATTGCCGGTGACAGGCGGTTGCCCGCCACTGTTGCCTGGCTGTGGCCGACCACCGCCGCCGCTTTGTTGGGGTCGGCCACTTTGCGGTGAGCGCGGTGGCGCGGAGGAACTGTGAGAACGCTGTTGGCCGCGCGGGTTACGCTGGCCGCGTTGCTGATGCTGTGGATGGCGGCGTTCGTCGGCGGGATTGAAGGCGGGGGCGGGGGGGGGATAATTAAATCCTTCGGCCTTTTTTCGCACGATGCCGCGGCCGATGAAACGTTCGAGCGCGCGGAGTTCGCCCTGGTCTTCGTGCGTGACAAAACTGATGGCGTCGCCGACGGCGTGCGCGCGGCCGGTGCGCCCGATGCGATGAACGTAATCCTCGGATTGCATTGGAAAATCGTAATTCACGACATGTGAGATGCCGTCCACGTCAATGCCGCGCGCCGCGATGTCCGTCGCCACCAGCACGCGCACCGCGCCGGACTTGAAATCTTTCAACGCCTTGAGCCGCTGGTTTTGCGAGCGGTTGGAATGCAGCGTGGCGGTCTTGATGCCCGACTGTTCCAGGTTGCGCGCGACGCGGTCGGCGGCGTGTTTCATCCGCGAGAAAACGAGCACCATGTTCATCGCCGGATCGCGGAGCAAATGCAGGAGCAACGCGGGCTTGAGATGTTTCGGCACTTCGTAAACGAGTTGCGTCACGGTTTCCGCCGGATTCGCGCGGCGGCCGATTTGCACAATTTTTGGCGAGCGTTGAAATTCGTGCGTGAGCGATTCGATTTCCTTCGAGAGCGACGCGGAGAACATGAGCGTCTGGCGTTTCTGCGGCAGCGAGCGGACGATCTGGCGGATGGACGGAAGAAAACCCATGTCGAGCATCCGGTCGGCTTCGTCGAGGACGAGATATTGCAACTGGGAAAAATCAGCGTAGCGGCGTTGCATCAAATCCATCAGGCGTCCGGGACAGGCGATGACCACGTCCGTCGCCGCCCGCAGCGCGCGGATTTGCGGCTGTTCGCCCACGCCGCCAAAAACCGTGGCGACCGTCAGCGGCAGATGTTTTGCGTAGGCCCGGATGTTTTCCTCGATCTGCAACACGAGTTCCCGCGTCGGCGCGATGACGAGCACGCGCGTTCCGCGATGCTGGCCGGCGGGCTGCACGGCGAGTTTGGTCAGCATCGGCAGCGTGAACGCCGCCGTCTTGCCCGTGCC
>DMQW01000305.1 GCA_003455565.1 Limisphaerales bacterium | reverse complement strand
GACGAACCAGTTCACGCTGCTGGAAACGGTGATGCGATTTTACAGTTTTTCACAGGTATATATTCCCGGACATGGCAACCAAGCGGCTTGGAGCGGATTACCGTTTCCAGATTTTGGGCGGGTCATCATCCGGCGGCCCAGCCAGAAAATTGGCGGCAAGGAACAGGAAATCAAAGTGAGCCTGCTCAACCGCAGCAACGTGGTGGATTGCGCGCAAGACGTGCCGGTGCAATTCGGTGACGTGATCGAAATTCCCGAAAGCATTCACGCGTTGAACGCAGGAATGCCGAATCCAGTGCGGGAGATGGAAGAGGCATTTGTAGTGCGGACCTATGAAATGAGACTGCCACCGCTAAGCGCCGAAGGTTCGGCCCGGGCTGCTGCTTATCGCAGCTCCACGCTCTGCCTCCAAAAATCCGTTCAACTGGTGGTGGCGGGCGAAACGACGACCTTCAAGGTGAATTCGTGGAAGGAAGGTTTCTTGAGTCAGGCATTAGGCAAAACGGAAGCCCGGTCAGCGCTGCGCTCGTCATCGGATTTATCACGGGTGCAAGTGACCCGCAAAACCGGCAGTTCCGCCAAGCCGACCGTTTTCACCGTGGACGTTTCGGACAGTGCGCAACGTAATGACGATCTCTGGCTGCAGGACGGCGACGTGATTGAGGTGCCAGAGAAACGATGACCAAGCACCAAGGGCCAACATCCAGAGAAGCTCCAAAATTCACGCGCCAAACATTTCACGCGCGGGCATTGGAGGTTGGTGCTTGGTCGTTCTCTGGAGTCCCGCATGCGGGATTGGAATTTGGAACTTCTCAATTTTGGCCGTGCCCGGCTTTCCATGAAACTTGCGACGAAGCGTTATATCCGTCCGCAAAGGAGACAGGCTGGAAGCGCCGGCCTACTTCTGATAAACGCTGACGCGGGCGGGCGGGAGATTCAGCCAGATGATCTGCGAGGCGAGCAGGCGGAAAGCGTCCGCGCCCCGGCGGCGGCTTTTGCCGATTTGATAGGTGTATTGCACCCAGCATCCGCGCGGGCCGAGGATGGAATGGATTTTTTGCGCGAGGGCGGCGACTTGTTCCTTGGGAAAATTCAAGAGCGGCAAACTGGAGATGACCGCGCCGACGGATGGAATCGGAACCGGCTGGCCGCGCAGCAATTCGTCCAACTGCCACGCATCGCCGGTGATGATGTGGGCGCGGGGAAAGCGTTTGCGGAGCAGTTTGGCAAGCGTGGGATTATGCTCGATGGCCACCAGACGATCTTCGCGCAGGCCGCGTTTGAGCAGCGCGGCCGTGACCGCGCCGGTGCCGGGGCCAAGCTCCAGGACAAAACTTTCCGGGTCGTGCGGCAGCCAGCGCGCCATGGCGGCGGCGAGCTTCGGCGAACTCGGCGCGACCGCTCCGGTGCGTTGCGGGTTCACGAACCATTCGCGGAGGAACAGCGTCGAGTCGGCTATTGTCTCAATGAGTTTTCGTGCCATGACGTTCGCTGGACTATGACGACCAGCTTAATCCATCCGTTCAATTTTGCGCCATCTAAAATTTCCCGTTCACGGCGCGGCTGGAAAAAGCTTTTGAAATTCCGACTGCGCGGCGGTGCGGCGGACGCGCCACTCGCCCCAGCTTTTTTCCCAGGCGACGCCGGTGAAATTGGTCTGCGCGGCGGGCCAGACGGCGGCCAGTTTTTTCAAGGTTTTTTCGGCTTCATCGCGTTGCCGCCATTTCAACTGCGCCTCGGCGAGACAAAGCTGGTTTTCGGGATAATCCGGCGCGAGGGTGGCGGCGCGTTCGAGCCATTCGCGCGCCTTGTGTTTGCTGCCGACGCTCAACGGCCAGGCGGGCGCCTGAAAATAAAGCTGGCCGAGGTTGCGCACCGGGCCGGCGAAGTCGAAATGTTCGTCGAGTTCCGCCGCCGTTTTGAACTCGTGCTCAATCTCGTGAACGAGCTTGTAGCTGGCGATGGACGGCGCCTCGGCATCGGCCAGTTCACCAAAGTTCATGGCGAGATAATAATGGGCCGGCGCGGATTTCGGCTCGCGCACAAGCAACTGGCGGCAGGCGGCGATGCCCAGGCGCGCGCTGGCGGCGCGCTGCGTTGCGTTGGTGACCAGTTCGGAGAAATCAAAGCACGCACGGGCAAATTGCCAGGCGTTGGTTGAATCATTGGTGGCCGATTGAAACTGCGCCTGCGCCCGGTGAAATTCCTTTTCCGCCCGCGCGGTGAAAATTGTATTCGGCTCTTCCGCCGTCGCGGCTCCGCAGACGATGAACAAAAACAGTCCAACCACGGCCAATTTAGTCTTGGTCGTGGCCGGGGCGGAGGAATAAAAAGTTGCCATCATGCCGGGCTGTTTTATACTGGGCGGGTGAGATTAAATTGGAATTTCCTCGGTCTGGCAATGATTGTCGCACTGGCGGTTTTCAGCGCCGGTTGCAGCGGCATCAACGCCGGCACGTCAGTTTCGCCGGCGACGTTCCTTTTGCCGGGGATCATGAAAATTGATCCGCCAGCGACCAATCCGCCGGTTTTGCTGGTGAAAAATTCCGTTCAACTTGCCACCGTCCGTTAAAAATTTATGCGTTTCCCATTCGCGCTGACGAAGAAAATCGCCAGCCACATCATCAGACACAAGCTCCGCAAGACGCCCAAGTTTGCGATGGTCTTGCAGCTCGAACCGCTGCACACCTGCAACCTCACCTGCACCGGCTGCGGACGCATTCGCGAATATTCCACGTCGCTCAAGGACATGGTGCCGCTGGAGCAATGCCTTCAGGCCGCGATTGAATGCGATGCGCCGATGGTTTCCATCTGTGGCGGCGAACCGCTGATTTATCCGAAGATTGAAGAACTCATCAACGGTTTGCTCGACCAGGGCCGCGTGCTTTATATCTGCACGAACGGAATGTTCATGCGGAAAAAAATGCGCGATTATCTTGCGGTGGTTTATTCTCCGAAGATTGAGCCAAAGCTCCAAAAGCTGCTCGATGGAAAATTGATTTCCGAGAAGGAAGCCGAAACCATCCGCAAGTCCGATGACGCGGCGAAGAAGAAAATTGTTATTCGTCCCACGAAATGGATGTATTGGAACGTCCACGTTGACGGTTTGGAATTCACGCACGATTTAATTGTCGAGCGCGAAGGCGTGTTCAAGGAATGCATCGAGGCGATCAAGATGGCGAAGATCATCGGCTATCAGGTCGCGACCAATACGACGGTCTATAAAGAAACCGACGTGCAGGAAATCGAGGACATGTTCAAGTATTTGAGCTCGCTCGAAGTGGACGGCCACACGATTTCGCCCGGCTACGATTATGATGCGGCGAAAAAAGACATGGTCAAACGCCTCGGTCGCGATCCGAAAGGATTTTTCCTCACGCGCGACATGACGCGGCAGAAATTTGCGAAGATTCAGGAGTGGGGCAAGGCGTTCACGATTTTCGGCACGCCGGTGTATCAGGAATTTCTCGCCGGCAAACGCGAACTCACCTGCACTGCCTGGGCGATTCCAACTTTCAACGTCAAGGGCTGGAAAGCGCCGTGTTACTTGATGACCGACGGCCATTACCCCGGCTATCAGGAAATGCTCTCGAAGGTGCAGTGGGAAAAATACGGCGTCGTGAACGGCGTCGCGCGCGATCCGCGTTGCGAACATTGCATGGTGCATTGCGGTTACGATCCGAGCGGCGCGCTCGGCACTAATTACCAGAGCGGCGACAACTGGAAAAATATCAAATACAACTTTGGCGCGAAACCGAAACCGTTCCCGGCTTCCCCGGAATTGGAAAAACGCGCTTACAATGGCGTGACCATCGGCAAAGGCCATTTGGCCGAGGCGAAAGCGATCATCAATTCGCCCGCCGCCGGTGCGCGCGGCGCATTCACGCGCAAGGAAGAAGACCATCAGCATCAAGAGGCGCACGTCGGCAGCCACTGTGGCACGGGCGACACGTCGGAACGCGATGAGTTATTGGAGAAAATCAAAGACGCGAAGAAGGCGGAAGCGTGAAACCACAATGTCTGTTGAAGGCATAAGCGAATTGAAAGAGACGGCGGTGGCTTACCAAGCTGCCGTTCAGTTTCCCGCGCTCAACGATCCGCGTTATCCGGTGCATCGCGTCGCCCGCAGCCTGGATCCCTATTTGCGCGTGATTGTTGAACGCTTCCAGCCGGAGCGCATCATCCTTTTCGGCAGCTACGCCTACGGCCAGCCCGATGAACACAGCGATTTCGACCTTTTGATCATCCGCAGAAACATCATCTCCGAGAAGGCCAGCAACATGGAAATTGCCGGCGCGTTCTGGGACGTGCCCGGACAACGCCCGTCGTTCACGATCCTGTCCAAGACTCCAGAACGCATCGCTGACCGGCTGGCGGTGAAAAGTCCGTTCTACGAAGAAATCCTTGGCAAGGGGCTGGAGGTTTATGTTGCGTCGTAAGCAGTCCTCGGAAACCGATCCTGCCGATTGGTTTTTCTCGGCGGCGGATCGGCTGCGCGTCGCGGACTGGGCCTGGGAACGTGACGGCCTCACCTTGACCGGCGTTGAATTATTGCAAGAGGCGGTCGAGCGTTATCTCAAAGGCTGGTTGATCGCCAGGGGCTGGTCGCTGGATCGAACCCATGATTTGCGAAAGCTCATCAGCGTGGCGATGACCATAGACCCGGCCTTCAACCGGTTCAAATCGTTCGCCGACGAGTTGACCGACGACTTTTCGCGCAGCATTACCCCGGCGGTGACTGGACAAACGTCGGCCAGAATTACGAAACTTTGCGGAAGCAGGCCGGTGAGATCGTCTCATTGATTGAGCAAAGTCTGCCGCAATATTTTCCAAAATCCCCTGCGAAATAATTTATGAGCAAAACATTATTCCTTTCACCGCCGTCATTTGACGGTTTTGACGGCGGTGCCGGGGCGCGTTATCAGGCGCGGCGCGAAGTCACCAGCTATTGGTATCCGACGTGGCTCGCGCAACCCGCCGCGCTCACGCCGAATTCCAAACTGCTCGACTGCCCGCCACACAACATTGACCTCGCCAAGTGCCTCGCCATCGCGAAGGATTTTAATCACGTCATCATCAACACAAGCACGCCGTCGTTGAAAAACGATTGCAAGGTTGCCGAAGCCATCAAGGCGCAGAAGCCGGACACCAAGATCGGTTTCGTCGGTGCGCACACGATGGTTTTGCCGACGGAAACTTTGAAGGCGTCGCCCGCGATTGACTGGGTCGGCCGCAAGGAATTTGATTTCACCTGCAAGGAAGTCGCCGAAGACCGCGATCTCGCGAGCATTGCCGGACTTTCCTACAAAAACAAGGACGGCAAAATCGTCCACAACGCCGAGCGCGAAATGATTCAGGACATGGACACGCTCCCGTGGGTGGCGGATGTCTACAAGCGCGATCTCCAGATTGAAAAATATTTCATCGGCTATCTGCTGCATCCTTATATTTCGATGTATACGGGTCGCGGTTGCCCGGCGCAATGCACCTTCTGCCTCTGGCCGCAGACCATCGGCGGACACAAGTATCGCGTCCGTTCGCCGCAAAATGTCGCGGACGAAATGGCCTACATGAAGAAAATTTTTCCGCAGGTGCGCGAATTTTTCTTCGACGACGACACGTTCACCGCGAATTTGCCGCGCGCGCGCGAAATCGCCAGGAAACTCGCGCCGCTCGGCGTTCACTGGAGTTGCAACAGCCGCGCGAACCTTGATTACGACACGATAAAATCTTTCAAGGACAACGGCCTGCGTCTGTTCCTCGTCGGTTACGAGAGCGGCAACGACGACATTCTCACGCGCATCAAAAAAGGCGTGACGATGGATGAGATGCGCCGCTTCACCAAATCGTGCCATCAGGCCGGCGTCGTGATTCACGGCACGTTCATTCTTGGATTGCCCGTCGAGACGCAGCAGAGCATCC
>DMQW01000448.1:5690-6122 GCA_003455565.1 Limisphaerales bacterium | reverse complement strand
TTTAGTGTTAACACGCCCTAGGAACTTGGCTCTCTCAAGTTGGAACTTGATTCAATCCAAAGGGAACTTCAAGCTCTCAAGTTGGAACTGTCGCGGGGCGAGCAAACCAGGACAGATTCTGTAGTTAGCAAAGCAGGACATTTCAAGCGGCAACGCCGGATTGACTGTGCCCAGCTTGAGGAAAGGCTTCTCTGATTGAGATCCGCTGCTTTGTTCCGCCAATACCCCGCGCGTGACCACGCCGTTCGATTCGCGCAGACGGGCGAGCGACGGCGACGAGTTTTCGAGCTTTAACTCGCGTCACCGTCGGTCGCTACGCGTAACGGACTCGCCCCGCCTGTGCGAATAGGCGTGACTGTGATCCACCTGCCAAAACTAATGTGTCCTGCTTTGCTAACTACAAAAATGTCCTGCTTTGAAAACTACGCGACA
>DMQW01000448.1:4759-5543 GCA_003455565.1 Limisphaerales bacterium | reverse complement strand
GTGGTCGGTTCGTCGGCGACGAGTTTTCGAGCTTTAACTCGCGTCACCGTCGGTCGCTACGCGTAACGGACTCGCCCCGCCTGTGCGAATAGGCGTGACTGTGATCCACCTGCCAAAACTAATGTGTCCTGCTTTGCTAACTACAAAAATGTCCTGCTTTGAAAACTACGCGACACGGCAATGATTTCCCCTTGGATTCCCGTCGGTCTGTGCTAGCGTAAAACCATGTCTGAACGCATTTCAATCAAGCCGGATGTTTGCAACGGGCGCCCGGTGGTTCGCGGCACACGCATCGCGGTGCAAACGGTGCTTGAATTCCTTGCTGCTGGCGATTCCGTCGAGGAAGTGCTGGAGGAATATCCCCGGCTCACACGTGCCGATGTGCAGGCGTGCATTGACTATGCCTCGCGGGTGATGGGCAACCATTTCTCCGTGGTGCAAATGGCATGAAGGGCTGGCTCTTTGATGAAAACCTGCCGGTGCAGTTGCGGTTTTCGCCGAAGCTGCCCATTGTTCCCGCCTCCAAAGTTGGCCGGAATCCGAGTGATTCGCAGATTTGGGAATTTGCCCGGAGCCATGATCTGGTGATTGTCAGCAAGGACGCGGATTTTTCGGACCGGATCATCACCCAATCACCGCCGCCCCGGGTGGTGCATCTGCGGTTCGGCAATCTGGGCAGAAACGACTTTCACGCCCTGCTGGCCCGTATCTGGCCGCAGATTGAAACGCTGCTGAAATCCCACAAGCTCGTGAATGTTTTTGCCGACCGAATTGAAGGCATCGG
>DMQW01000448.1:0-4556 GCA_003455565.1 Limisphaerales bacterium | reverse complement strand
TTCACAGGGCAATGAAGCTTGAACAATCAAGCCGCGTTGTCTTGTGCGCCAGCCCTTTTGCCACGAGAGCGGCGTTGGGTTCGGAGCGCGTTGTTTAGCGGAGAATCCAACGGCGCTTTGGTCGCACCATTCAATTCCCCGGAGTGACGAAACCTGGCTGCCGGGAATGGAGCGGCAAGCTGGGCGGAGTGGAGTGGTGTGCCGTTCGGTCGCGCGGGGTGTCTTGGGCAAGCCAGTCTTTCGGCTTACGGCGTCAAGCCAGTTGGCTGAAAGTCTGGCTTGGGGGCGGGTGCAATTTCAACGCGCCGGAACGAGCACACAAGCGGAACGGAGGCTAGGTTGACGCGGAATGGAGAACCGATGTTTCATGTGCTTGGTCTTTCTGGTTCTGAATCGTGAACCATTCCAAGCCCATTGGGTGAGCGGGTAGTGGGCGGGTATTCGTGAAGTTCTGTCGAATCCTGGCGAAGGGTCAAAACCACCGCTGGTTTACTGACAGATTCACTGACACCCGGCTCCCGCAGCGAAGAAAACCATTGATAATCCAATGCTTTCTAGCGATGGCAATAGTCGCTCCGCGACAAGATTTTGACGCGAATTGCGCTAATTAACGCGAATTTAATTAGCGAAATTCGTGAAATTCGCGTCAAAAAATCTGCGTTTAATCCGTGGCTAAATAATTTCACCGTTCGTCACTCGCCATTTTTCGCGCGGCCAGAATTTTTTGCGACGGTTTGTAATTAGCGATGAATTCGCGGCAAAAATCCGCGAACGTCCCCGCCGCAATCGCCGCGCGCACTTCGGTCATCACTTTCAGATACAGATGCGAGTTGTGGACGCTCACCATGCGCAGGCCGAGAATTTCATTCGCGCGCAGCAGGTGGCGCAGATACGCGCGCGTGAACGTGCGGCACGCATAACATTCGCAGCCTTCCTCAATCGGACCGAAATCAGTCTTGTAGGATGCGCCTTTGAGACCGAACGCGCCGTTGTGCGTGACCGCCGTGCCGGTGCGCGCGATGCGCGTGGGCAGCACGCAGTCGAACATGTCCACGCCGCGCGCGACCAGTTCGACCATCTGCGCGGGCGTGCCGAGACCCATCGCATAACGCGCCTTGTGCGCGGGCAGATGCGATTCGGCCAGTTCGATGGCGCGCATCATCTCCGGCTCGGGTTCGCCGACGCTCACACCGCCGATGGCGTAACCGTCAAATTCCATTTCCACAAGCGCCTTCGCGCACTGCTCGCGCAACGCGGCGTCGCTTCCACCCTGCACGATGCCAAAAACTTTTTGCCCGTCGGCGCGCGGCTGTTCGCGACATTCGCGCGCCCAGCGGATGGTGCGTTCGACGGCGAGGCGCTGTTCCTTGGCGGGCGCGTCGTGCGGCGGACATTCGTCGAAAACCATCGCGATGTCCGAGCCGAGCACGCGCTGGATTTCCATGGATTCTTTCGGGCCGATGAACAACAGCGAGCCGTCAAGATGCGAACGGAATTCGACGCCGTGTTCTTTTACTTTCCGGATTTTGGCCAAACTAAAAACTTGAAAGCCGCCGCTGTCGGTGAGAATCGGTTTTTCCCAATTCATAAACTTATGCAGTCCGCCCGCCGCGCGGATGACGTCGAGGCCGGGGCGCAGGTTGAGATGATAAGTGTTGCCTAGAATGATCTGCGTGCCCATCTCGTTGAGTTCACGCGGGTCGAGCGCCTTCACGCTGGCCTGCGTGCCGACGGGCATGAACACGGGCGTCTCGATAACTCCGTGCGCGGTGGTCAGTTTTCCCAGCCGCGCTTTCGTGTGCGAATCGGTTTTGAGCAGTTCAAACATCGCGCGAAGGGTAAATTAAATACGGCGCGATTGAAGATGAAATTTTCGCGTGCTGCGAAGAAAGTTAGACTCAACTTACGCCTCGCTGGTGATTTTGCGCCAGTCAACTCCCTGCGTTCCAGCGTAGATGGCGAAGGCTTTTTCGTTTTGAATCAGCACGGCGCGCACGACGCTGGAATTATCCGCACCGCCAAGTTCCAAAACGCCTTCCGGGATGATGCCGGTTTTTTTGTGCGCATAGACGAGCGCGAAGACCGACTGCGCGACGG
The DNA here is from genome assembly GCA_003455565.1 of Limisphaerales bacterium. Lineage (GTDB taxonomy): Bacteria > Verrucomicrobiota > Verrucomicrobiia > Limisphaerales > UBA11358 > UBA11358. Next base: position 2,459 of record DMQW01000448.1, on the reverse strand, counting down.
CGACAAACGGCAGTTCCTTGTAAGCGCCTTCGACCACGTCCTCGACGGCGTCGGCGAGAAATTCGAGCTGGTCCACGAGGTGCGGAAATTTCGGCGCGTCAATCTGGGTGAACCCCAGTTTCCACTGCGGCAACTGGCGCAGGACTTTCAGCGCGACGGCGGGCGTAATGTTGGCGGCGCCGTGGTTTACGAATTTGGCGATTTCGGACATGCCAGCAATCTAGTGAAAGCCGCGCCCGCGTAAAGCGGAAAAGTCTTCAGGCCAGCCCGGCATTCTTCATCACGACGCGGAAGTCGTATGCCGCCGAACGCGGTTTGCGCTCGCGCAGCGCATTGGCCTCGTCATCGCCGACGAACGATTCCATCGCCGGATCCCACGTCAATTTGCGCTTGAGCTTCATGCCGATCCACGCGGCGGCGCAGGCTTCGAGGCTGCGGGCGGATTGCTGGATGGGCGCGATGGGCTGGCGGTGGTCGCGAATGCTTTCGAGCCAGTTTAGGTAATGATTTGAACTTTTGGGCCAGCGGGTCGCGCTCGCGGCGAGCGGTGAGAGAATTTTTTTGTCGCTCGCTCGCAACGGCTGTTTCGCATCGGCGGCGGGCAGATTCGGGTCGCTGGCGGTGACCCTTTCCGCGCCGCGCGTGCAGAAGACGGAACCTTCGCTGCCTTCAAAGAGCAGGCCGGTTTCAAATTTGTTGTCGAGAATGACCTCAACGTTGTTCGGGTAAAGCATCTCGACGTGATAAGTGGAATGCACCGTCCATACGTCGTTCGTCATGAACCCGGCGTGCGCGTCAATCGTCAGCGGACCGCCGAGTTCCTGCCCCATCGCCCACTGCGCAATGTCAATGTGGTGCGCGCCCCAGTTCGTGATCATGCCGAGGCCAAAATCCTCGGTCGTGATCCAGCCGGGACGACCGCTGAGACTGTCCTGCGGATGCACGCGGCCTTCCATGTAAGGCTGTTCCGGCGCAGGGCCGAGCCAGCGTTCGTAATCAAGATTCCCCGGCACGGGCATGGGCGCGGGCGCTTTGCCGCTCGGCCTGTCGAGGCCGATGCCGATCTTGACGGTCTGCAATTTTCCGATGCGTCCATTGCGCACCGCCTCGCTGGCGGCGCGGAAATTGATCCAGGGATGTTCCGAACGCTGCTGCGAGCCGCTTTGGAGAATGATTTTCTTCGCCTGAACGGCCTGGCGCAACCCAATGGCCTCGGCGATGGAATAGGTAACCGGCTTCTGGACGTAAATATGTTTGCCCGCAATCGCCGCCGCGATGGCGACGAGCGCGTGCGAATGATCCGGCACCGTCACGATCACGGCGTCAATGTCGGGCCGCGCGAGGACTTCGTGATAATCGTGAAATGTTTTCACGTCCACGGCCGACTCGCCCTGTTTTTTGTAAAAATCCTCCGCAAGTTTTTTCCCGGCCGCAAGGCGCTTGGAATCCAGATCGCAGACGGCCACGATGCGCGCGAGCGGATGCGCCATGACGCCGCTCATGTCCACCCGTCCTTCGCGGCCACAGCCGATTTGCGCAACGTGAATCCGCCGGCCCGGCATGTCCGCCGCGAACAGCGAGCGCGACAGGAGGTTCGGAAGAATGACTAGGCCAGCGCCACCACGAACGGCGGCCTTGAGGAAACTGCGGCGTGATTGATTTTTCATTTTGTGTTCGAGTAAAATCTTAATTGGCTGGCAACTCGCGGATTTTCACATTGCGGAACGAAGCCACGCTGCCGTGTTCCTGCAGCAGGATATGGCCGTCCGCCCACTCGCCGAAGCCGGTGATGTTTTTGAATTTACTTTTTTCGACAGCGTCGCGGAACGCCGCCGAGCCGCGGTCGAATTCCACAGTCTTCCCGCCGTTCAGCCAGAACTCGACGTGCTTGCCCTGCGACAAAATGCGCGCGTGGTTCCATTCGCCGACGGGCATGTCTTTTTTGGTCTTGGGCGCCGGAATCAGGTCGTAGAGCGAACCCTGCGTGCGGTCGCCGTTGCGGCCAAGCTTGGCGTCGGGATGAGTCGCGTCGTCGAGAATCTGGTATTCCAGGCCGATGGACGAACCGACGGACGTCGGTTTGCCGGTGACCTTGTCAATCGGGGAAAGATCCGGCTGCACGAAAATCTTGATGCCGCTGTTGCAGCCGATGCTGGTCTTGAAATCCGCGACGAGTTCGAAATTGGAATAACGGCCGCGGGTGATGATGTCGCCGCCGGCCTGCGACTCGGCGTTGCCGCTGGAAACGACGGTCAGCTCGCCATTCTCGATGCGCCAGCTCTTGGCGGGAAATTTTTTGGACGCCGGGCTGATCCAGCCGTCGGCGGTCTTGCCGTCCCAGAGCAATTTCCAGCCGTCCGCCTTTTCCTGTTTGCTCAACGTGTTGTTTTCCGATTTCAGTTCGTGGACGCGGATGTTGCGGAAGGCCACTTTCAGGCCGACTTTGTTCACGTCGCTGC
>DMQW01000251.1 GCA_003455565.1 Limisphaerales bacterium | reverse complement strand
GGCAGATTCAAAATCATTTTGTGCTGCGGCGTCGGCTGCCAAACGTCCATGACGGCCTCGGAAACTTCCTTTGCATATTCCACTTCCGTCATGCTGAAACTTTCCGGCGAATACTGGAGCATCACTTCCGTGCCTTTGAGCCGGTGCAAACGGTCTTTGATCATCTTCGCGCCGTTCACCGCGATGGCTTTAATCTCGTCCTTCGACTTGCCGAAAACGACGCGGCGTTGCGCGGGCGAAGTCGAATTATACATGTGAATGATGACGCGCTTCGCGCCGACGAGCGACTCGATGGTGCGCTCGATCAAATCCTCGCGCGCCTGCACGAGCACCTGCAACCACACGTCGTCCGGCACGCGCTTCTCTTCGATGAGCCGGCGGTTGAAGGTGAACTCCGTGTTCGACGCTGATGGAAAGCCGACCTCGATTTCCTTGAAGCCGATTTTGACGAGCGTCTGGAACAATTCCAATTTCTGCGACACGTTCATCGGCACGGCGAGCGCCTGGTTACCGTCGCGCAAATCCACGCTGCACCAGCGCGGCGCGTGCGTGAGGACGCGGCTCGGCCACTGGCGGTCGGGCAGGGTGACCGGCGGGAACGGACGATATTTTTTGGACGGGTCTTTGTGCATAAACTCAAATGTCTGTAAAATTAAACCACGGATGAACACGGATGAACACCAAGATAAAAACTTTGACGCGAATTACGCGAATTATCGCTAATGGGCTGGGCTGGATTTGAATTCGCGTTAATTCGCGTGATTCGCGTCAAGTCCTGTCCCCGTTTTCCCCATTCGTGTCTGTTCGTGTTCATTCGTGGTTGAAAAACAAAAACCCCACCGCCGGGTCGGCGGTGGGTTGATAAATTTCGTGAACGAATCAAAACCCGACCGCCGCGCTGGTCAGCAGCGCGTTCGTAAGCAGCAGGTTCAAATTGCGATTCATGGCGTGAAGCTAATGCAGTTCGTTTTTGCGGTCAATGTTTTTGACCGGTGGTTTTGCTTGATACTGCTGTTTTTCGTCATTCCACTCCACCTCCGCCCGCAATGGTGAAAAGCAACCAGACGCCAGCAGTTGCCAGACGGCGTCCATGTCCACACGCGCGGCAAAGGCCAGCTTCCATCTTTCGCCTTGCCGGATGGTCAGGTCGGCGCGGCCCACCTCTTTTCCGCTAAAACTCGAAGCTGCGGCCGGCTCAATCACGGCCTGGCGAATTTCGGCAAGGTGGAGCCGGAAATTCTTGTCGCTGTCGCGCAGCAGATTTTCCGGGTCGGCCGATTGCAACCGTTCGTTGAAATCATTGACTTTATGCCGGGAAAACAACCAGCCGAACAAGTTGACCAGGCCTCCCAGCGGGCCAAGCAACGGGATGAGGGCGTTGAGAACCTGGTTTGATCCGCTCTCAATCTGTATGAAAAGCAGATCGCTGCCCTGGACAAAAATCCGATATGACCCCGCCGCCGACATGGGGGAAACGACTTTGACGTTGAAGGCGGCCTGGACGCTGGCGGAACCAAAAACCGATCCGGGCCGTGCTTGTGGATTGACCGTCGGGTGTCCGTCAGCCGGGCAGATGAAAACCTTGTCGCCGTATTGCGTTCCGCAGTGTTCGCATCGTCTCATGTCTCCTCACGTATGGATGTGGGAGCGGGTTTAGCCGATAAACGCCGCGTGAACCGCCTTCGTCGCCGCTTCGCCCTTCGCAAGGTCAATGACGACGGAAATCTTGATTTCGCTCGTCGAGATCATGTCAATGTTCACGCCGGCCTGCGCGAGCGTTTCAAACAGTTTTCCGGCCACGCCCGTGTGCGACTTCATGCCGACGCCGACGATGGACAGCTTGCCGATTTTTTCGGCGATGATCACGTCGCGCAGGCCGACTTCTTTTTTCAGGCCGTCAATGACCTTTTGCGCCTTGAGCAAATCCGCCTTCTCGACGGTGAACGAAATGTCCGTCTGCGGCGTGCCCGTGCCGTGGCTGATGTTCTGGACGATCATGTCCACATTCACCGTCGCGTCGCCGAGCGCCTTGAAAATTTTCGCGGCCACGCCGGGTTTGTCCGGCACGCCGACGAGCGTGACTTTGGCTTGATTCTTGTCGAGCGCGACGCCGCGAATCACGACGTCTTCCATGCTTTTGGTTTCTTCTTTCACAATCGTTCCGGGGTTTTCGTTTAGGCTGGAGCGGACTTCAAAGACCATTCCAAATTTTTTGGCAAATTCAACCGAGCGGCTCTGCATCACTTTCGCGCCGAGGCTGGCGAGTTCCAGCATTTCATCGTAGGAAATTTCCGCGAGCTTGGTCGCGCTCGGCACGAGGCGCGGGTCGGCGGTATAAACGCCGTCAACGTCCGTGTAAATCTGGCAGAGGTCGGCCTTGAGCGCGGCGGCGAGCGCAATCGCCGTCAAATCCGAACCGCCGCGACCGAGCGTCGTGATCTGGCCGTCCTTCGTTTCGCCCTGAAAACCGGCGACGATGACGACATTGCCCGCGTCGAGCAATTCATGAATTTTCTTCGGCGTGATGTTGTGGATTTTAGCCTTCGTGTGAACCACGTCGGTGACGATGCCCGCTTGCGCGCCCGTGAGCGACACGGCGGGAATGTTCAACGCGTGCAGCGCGATGGCTGTGAGCGCGATGGTCTGCTGCTCGCCGGTCGCCAGCAGCATGTCCATCTCGCGCTCATTCGGCAACGGCATGATTTCCTTGGCCAGCTTAATCAAATTATCTGTCACGCCGCTCATCGCCGAGACGACGACGATAATCTTGTCGCCCTGCGCGTGGTATTTAGCCACGCGTATCGCGACATTCTTGATGCGGTCGGTGTTGCCCACCGAAGTGCCGCCAAATTTTTGAACGATCAGAGCCATACAAAGGGAGCGGAAATCTAATCAGATGGACGGCGTTTGAAAAGTGCGGAGTTTGCCGGAATTCCGCCGGGTTTTTAACGGCCCAATTCCCGTCGCGCCATTTCCAGTCCGCGTTCGTAGGCGGCAATGAGCCGGTCCCAGCCGGCATTGGCGGCTGCATCAATTTCCTGTCGCGCCGGGTCGGCATCAAACCATCTGACGCTGCGGGCCATGCCGTCGCGGAAACGCGTGGTGGCGACGAACGCCGGCACGAAGCGTTTGATCTTGGTGTTGTCGAACACGGCGGAGTGCGCCTTGTCGCCGTGCAGCCCGCCGGCAAATTCCGGCAGGCAGGCGGTGATAAAATCCGACGCGATATGCACCAGCCTGGGTTTGGCCACACCGGCCGCCGCGGCCACGGTTTCGTAAATCTGATTCCACGTCAGAACTTCGTCCGAGGTGATGTGAAAAGTGTGGCCAATGGCACCTTGATGCCCGAGCAAACCCACCAGCCCTTTCGCGAAATCGGTATTGTGCGTCATCGTCCAGAGCGACGTGCCATCGCCCGGCACGATCACCGGCCGGCCGCGACGCAACCGGTCCAGCACGGTAAAACTTTTCTTGCTGTTCACGGGCACGGTGATGCGCTGTTCGTCGTAGGTCCACGACGGACGGATGATGGTCGCGGGAAAATTTTCTTCCTGCAAGGCGCGCAGCAGCCGTTCCTCGCACGCAATCTTGTTGCGCGAATAATCCCAGAACGGATTCACCAGCGGCGTGGATTCCGTGATGGGAAAATGCACGGGCGGTTTCTGATACGCACTGGCCGAGCTGATGAAGATGAATTGCGCCGTGCGTCCGCGAAACAGCGCGATGCGTTGCTCCACTTCCGCCGGCGTGAACGCAATGTAATCCACCACGACGTCCCAACACTTATCGCCAAGCGCCGCTGCCGTGGCCGCAGCATCGCCAATGTCCGCCGTGATTTGTCGCGCGCCTGGCCAACCCGGCTGACGACCGCGGTTGAGCAGCGTGAGTTCAAAGCCACGTTCCAACGCCAGTTGCGCGCAGGCTGAACTGATGGTGCCCGTGCCGCCAATAAAAAGGATTTTCATGATTCGAAAAATTGAGATTGATCGTGCCGTGAGATTAAATCATGGCGGTTTGGCATTCCGACAAAAAACTGAAGACGTTCGGTTCGCCCATGCGCCGCCGTTGATTGAACCACTTAATTGATATGCCGCTGAATTAAATACTCCCGAAACTTCTCGTAATCCGCGCCCATGCGGTCGAAGTCTTCCGGCAATTTGATGGCGGCGGTCATCGCGGGCGGAACGTCGGGCGCAAAGCCGATCGTCTTTTCAATTTCTTCCGGGAACTTCGCCGGATTCGCGGTTTCGAGAATCACGGCGGGCAGGCCGCTCAGCGGCTCGGTGGCCAGCCAGTCCTGAAAGCCGCGCCAGGCGACCGCGCCGTGGGCTTCGAGCAGCAATTCGTATTTGTTCCAGACCTCGCGAATCGTCTCGCGCGTGCGCTGGTCGGAGATAGAACTGGAAAACAAATCGCGGCGCATCGCGGCGAGGTCGGGCTGCTGATGAATCTTGCCGGTCTCGTCTATGCGCCCGCTATAAACCGCCACGAGCCGCGCGAGATTGCTCGGATGCCCGACGTTCATCGCGTTCGAGACCGAGTTGCGCGACGGCGAAATTTTTTGATAGACGCCGGTCGCAAGAAAACGCGGGAACGCGTCATTGTCATTCACCGGCACGATGAGCTTCTTAACTGGCAAACCCATCTGCCGCGCGACGACTGCGCCCATCATGTCGCCGAAATTTCCGCTCGGCACGGAGAACACAATCGGCTCGCCAGGCTGCGCGAGGCGTGAGGCGGCGTAGAAATAATAAACGCTCTGCGGCAGCAGCCGTCCGATGTTGATGGAATTCGCGGACGACAGCGGAATGTGTTTCAGCGCGGGATCGGCGAACGCTTGTTTCACCATTGCCTGACAGTCGTCAAACTTGCCGTCAATCGCTACGGTGCGGACGTTGTCGGAGAGCGTAGTCATCAGCTTGCGCTGGCTCATGCTGATTTCGTTAATCGGAAACAGCACGATGACGCGGATGCCGGGGACATTGTGAAACGCGTGCGCCACCGCCGCACCGGTGTCGCCGCTCGTCGCAGTGAGAATCGTCAGTTGTTTTCCGTCCTCGTGCAAAAATTTTCCCATAAGCCGCGCCATCATGCGCGCGGCAAAATCCTTGAACGACGCCGTCGGGCCTTGATCCAGCCGCATCACACAAACGCGGTCATAAACTTTTTCGAGCGGGATCTCAAAATTATAGGCATCGCGGCAAAGCGTGGCGAGCACATCGGACGGAATGATTCCATCCGTATATTTCGACAGCACGCGAAACGCGATTTCGTGATACGGCAATTTGGCGAACGCGGCGATTTCCTCCGGTGCCAGCGTCGGAAATTTTTCCGGAAAATAAAGTCCGCGATCCGGCGCCTGTCCGCGCAGAAACGCCTCGCGCAGATTGACTGCGGGCGACTGCCCGTTGGTGCTGCTGAAAAGAAGTGCGGCCATGCTCCGAAATTATTGCAGGTTTTCCACCCGGAACATCACCGGCTTGGCTTTGACGACGGGCAGCTTGGCGATCTTCGCCAGCGCCTTGCGCATCGCGGCGTTCGGCGCGTCGTGAATCATCAGGATCAGCGGCACGCTTTCGCCTTCGTGGCCCTCGGGCTGGATGACGGACGAGATGCCGATTTTGGCTGCCGCAAAAATCGCGGCGATTTTCGCCAGCACGCCGGGCTTGTCCACCACGCTGAAACGGACGTAATACTGCGAAGTGACTTCGTCCAGCGGCGCGACGCGCCCTTTTTTGACGTGCGCGACAAACGGCGGCACACGGACTTTGGTGCCGTTCTTCAAATCCAGCGCGGCGTCGGCCACGTCGCTCAACACGGCGCTGGCGGTGGCGTCCTTGCCCGCGCCGCGACCGTAAAACAGCGTGTCGCCCACGACATCGCCGCGCACGAATACGGCGTTGAAAACCTGGTTCACATTCGCCAGCACATGCGCGCTGGGAATGAGCGCGGGATAAACGGAAACCTGAATTTGCGGCGCGCGGTTGGCGGCGGCGGATTGAATTTGTTTCACGATGCCCAGCAGCTTGATCGTGTAGCCCAGCTTCGCGGCAAATTCCATGTCAATCTTCGACACGTCGCGGATGCCCTCGGTGTGAATCTGATGATGATCCACCCAAAAGCCATGCGCGAGCGAGGCGAGGATGCCGGTCTTGTGCTGCGCGTCGTGACCGTCAATGTCCAAGTCCGGCGGGGTCTCGGCGTAACCGAGCTTTTGTGCGTCGGCGAGCACGGCGGCGAAGTCCGCGCCTTCAAATTTCATGCGCGACAAAATGTAATTACAGGTGCCGTTGACGATGCCGTAAAGCGCGGTGATGCGGTTGCCGACAAAACCTTCGCGCAGCGATTTGATGATGGGAATGCCGCCGCAGACGCTCGCTTCGTAATAAAGATTTACGCCGCTTTTCGCCGCTGCTGCAAAAAGTTCCGGCCCGTGCGCGGAGAGCAAAGCCTTGTTCGCGGTCACGACCGTTTTGCCCTGCGCGAGCGCGGCGAGCACCATGGTTTTGGCGATGCCCGTGCCGCCGACGAGTTCGATGACGATGTGGATTTCCGGGTCGTTGACGACTTCCTGCCAGTCGGTCGTCATCAAGTCGCGGGCGATGGGATACGGGCGCGGTTCGTCGAACGCCTTCACCGCGATCTTGCGGAAAACGAGTTGCACGCCGAGGCGCGCGGCCATGAGACCGCCGTTTTTCTGCCACGCGTGGAAGACGCCGCTGCCGACCGTGCCGCCGCCGATCATGCCGAGATTCACTTGCTGCATAGAACGGACAGCTTGCCGCGAAACGGAGCAGGGGACAATTCAATTTTGAACCGGAATCAGCGTGTTTACGTCCGCAAAACCAGCAACGCCCCGATGGTGAACAACGCCGCGCTGTAACCAAATGCCGTCGTCGTGCCGAAAGCCGTCCACAAAACGCCGACCAGAATGCTCGACAGAAAATCGCCGAGGCCGTTGACCGTCGCCAGCACGCCAAACGCCATGCCGTGATGTTCCTCGTCCACCAGTTCCGCGCAGAATGAATCTTCGAGCGTTTCCTCGATGGCCACATAGATTCCGCCCAGCAGAAAAACCACGCCGAGCAGCCATACATTCATTGGCACGAAGATGATCAACCAGGTCATCACTGCGGCCAGTCCATAGCCGGAGGCGAGGACGAATTGCTTTTTGAAACGATCCGCCAGCCAGCCGGCCACGGGCGCGAACGCCGCATAAAAAACATTTCGCATCACATAAAATCCCACGGCGATGCTGGCGGCTTTGGCTGCGCCGAAATCAGGCGTCAGTTTTTGCGTGGCCAGCAGGATCAACAACGTAGGCGCAAAGTCGCCGGCGCCGAACACTCCGACCGCCACGAGAAATTTTCGGTAGGGCTTGGGCATCAGCCGCAATCGTTCGCCGAATGAAATGTGCGCCACCGGCTTGCGCGCCTTTTCTTTGACGAGAAATGCAATCACGCCGGCGGCCAGCAAACCGGGAATGAGCGTCACCAGAAAAACGTGGCGATAGTTGTGCGCAAATGCCGTGACCAAAAGCAACGCCGTGACCGGGCCGACAATCGCGCCCACCGTGTCCAGCATCCGCTCGAAACCGAAGGCGCGTCCGTAAGTTTCCTTGGTCACCGCCGCCGCGAGCAACGCCTTGCGGATCGGTGTGCGCACGCCGCGTCCGAGCCAGGCCGCTGAACGCGCCAGCAGGACATGCCACGCCGAGGTTGCCAGACCGAATGAAGCCGTGCCGAGCGCGGTGACGAGATAGCCGATGACGGCGATGGGTTTGCGGCATTGCAGTTTGTCCGTGTAAAATCCGGACGCCATCTTGGCGGAGCTGGACAAGCCATCGGCCACACCTTCGATGATGCCGAGCCATGCGGCAGCGGCTGCGCCCATCGTGGCCAGAAATGCGGGCAGAACTGTCGTGGCGATTTCGTGCGACCAATCGCTGAACAGCGACGCGAGGCCAATGCCGAGAACGGTGGAATTGAGCCAGCGGAATTTTTTTAATTGGTTTGGCATTGTTCAAAAATCAGGACTCGACGGATTCTCGTCCCACCAAATTAAACTGATTTTATTTGCGTGCCAATCAACCGCGCAATGTCTTCCAGTTTGTGCATTTCGTCGGGCGAGTATTCGTGTTGGCGAGCCGTGCCGATGCCAAGTGTTTCTACAATTTTATCACCGTTGCGCAACGGCACGCACAATGCGCCGCCGACACCGGTTTGTTTCGCGCCGGGCTTGGCGACGCCGCTGGTGTCGGTCTGCAAATTGCAAATCGTGACAGGCCGGCTTTGTGCGATGACTTGTCCGGCGATTCTTTTTCCAACGGGAATTGTTTTGACGACTTCCAGCATTTGCGGCGGCAGGCCGACTTGTGCGCAAGTTGAAGCATTTGTTTTTCCGCATCGAGCACGATGAATCGTGCCGGTCTCGGAATGAAAGTGTTTCAGCACTGCGTGCAGCACCGGCTCCAGCGGTTGCGGTTGTGCCAGCAACGCTTCAATCTGTTTGAGAAATTCACTCATGGGTTTGTGTCGCGCGAAGGGCGCGAAGTTGGCGAAGGAAAAATTTGACCTTCGCTTCCCTCGCGTTCTTCGCGTGACATTTAGTTTTTATTTAGAACCATCATCGGCGGAACGGTAATGCAGCACCTTCACTTTTTCGAGGGTGACGAGGCCGCCGCCCATCATTTTGTCGAGTGTCGGCAGGAAGGAATTTATTTTTTCCTCGCTGTCCACGATTTCGATGATGAGCGGCAGATCCATCGAGAGCCGGAGGATTTTTGCCGTGTGCAGGCGGCTCGCTTTGCCAAAACCCATCGGACCGCGCAGCACCGTCGCGCCGGCCAGATGCAGTTCCCGCGCCTTGAGAACAATGGCCTCGTAAAGCGGCTTGTGTTCCCAGCGGTCACTTTCGCCGATGAAAATCCGCAGCAGCGTTGCGTCATTTGGAATTTGCATGTCAGTTTCCTTTCATTGAATTAAACGTTGCGCCAAGCAGATAACCGAGCCACACGGCAATCATGCAAAGGACGACGGACAAGATCACATTACCACCGGCATAAAGCCATTCGCGGTCGCGCAGAAGATTCAGCGTTTGCAGGCTGAACGAGGAAAAAGTCGTGTAGCCGCCGCAGACGCCGATCATCAGTAATTGCGTGACGAACATGCGCGATTGCGAATCCATCTGGCCTTCGGGAATCGCCAGCGCGGCGAAAATTCCGATGACGAACGAGCCGGTGACGTTGATGACGAGCGTGCCCCACGGAAAGGTCTCGCCGAAACGCGCGGCGACGAAACCGGAAAGCCAGTAGCGGCTCACGCTGCCGAGCGCGCCGCCGATTGCCACCCATAAATATGCGAGCATAGAATCCTGCACAGATTTTGGCTCCGGCGGGCAGCCAGCGCAACCGGAAACGCGGGCTTCAATGCGCCAGACCGTCCTGAATCTCCACCGGCTTGGATGCGATCTGGATTTTTGTCGGTTCAAGTCCGTCGCGCGTTGCGGTCAGCGTGACGGTGCCGGGCGTCAGTGTCGAACGGATGGCGACGCGGTTGACGCCACACTCGGTGTCGAGCCAGAGATTGTTCACGGAATTTGTTTTGCCGCTGTTGTAACCGCCGCGCCAGATCGCGGGGCCGTCCAGCTTGAAATCCACGCGCGCCTCGTCGGTCGGACAGCGCCGGCCTTGCGCGTCCACAACCTCGACATCAAAAAACGCCACGTCGGCGCCGTCGGCTTGCAGGCCGTTTGGATTCGTGTGCGGCGTCAGCTTGATTCTTTTCGCCGCGCCCGCCGTTTCGATTTCATCCTGCGCGACAATTTTCTCATTCGCCTTGGCCACCGCAGAAATCTTGCCGGCTTCAAATTTGATTTCTGGAAACGCGAAGATGTAACCGTTCATCGGCGATTTCACGACGCCTTTGGATTTTCCATTCACGAACAGCTCCACCGCGTCGCAGTGGTTCGCCGCGACGTAAACCGTCTTCACCGTGTTTGTCGGATAAGTCCAATGGCCGATGATGTGGATGTCTGGCGCGGAATTTTGCATCACGCGATAGACGTAGTAAGCCTGCTTTGGCAGCCGAACGGAATCCACCTTGCCGCTGACACGACAGACTTCGCTGCTGTCCTGCCGGCCGTCGGCGTTCGAGTCCGACCAGTAAATCGAGGCGTAGCCCGCCCACTTCGAGTGCGCGGGATCGGTGTTGGAAATGATATTGCTAAAATAATCGTGATAGCGTCCGGCGGCGGCGATGCAGAAAGTTTCGGAGTTCCACGAGTAAGTGTCGTCAGGGCCTTTCTTGAAACCGAAATGCGGCGGTGAAAAATCATCCCAGAAACGCCGCGCGGCTTCGTCACGGAAATCTTCCGTCTCGATGAGCGGCGCCTTGTCGCGGCGCTCGGCGCTGTAGGCGCGGAACAGTTCCGTGCGGTTCGTCAGCGCGTCGGTGCGACGATCCTGCCCGATCATCACGCCGTAATATTCGGCAATCGGGGTCAGGGCGGTGTTGGCGGCGGTGTTGGCGTCGCCGCGCGTGCCCATGACGCGCCCGCCGTTCGGATCCAATTCTTTTCGCAGCGCCACCATCTGCCGCATGTGGTCCGCAGTGACAACGGTGTTGCCGGCCTCCCAAAACAAGATGCTCGGACTGTTGCGGAAATAAATCATCGAGTCGCGCATGACTTCCAGGCGCTGTTCCCATTGCCGGCCTTGAGCATCCTTTTCCTTGTCGCCGGCCGGACAGACTTCGATGATGCCCGCCTTGTCACACGCGCGGACATCCACGGCCTGCGGCGAAATGTGCATCCAGCGGATGTAATTCGCGTGCGTGCTGCGGACGAGTTGCGCGTTGAAATCGTGCATCCAATCGGGATACGCCTCGCCGAGTCCGGCCCAATCGTCGCTCGAACGCTGCGCGTAGCCGGTGAGCCAGACGAATTGGTCGTTGAGATAAACGCCGCC
>DMQW01000162.1 GCA_003455565.1 Limisphaerales bacterium | reverse complement strand
GTTTTATCCTTTGGTGTAACGGCGCTGTCGGCAGCCCCGTTGACCATAGGCAACATCGCGACGATGAAAGCGATGAACGAAGTGTTGCGGATGAATTTCCGGCGATTCATGGTGGCTTATTAATGATTTACTTGATCCAGCAAATGGATTTTTTGAAAAACACATTTGTCCGGCGGGCGGCAAATCTGGCCAAACTGCTTGGTTTTGGAGACGAAATGGTAATCCCCAGAGCCAACCTGCAAAACCACCCGGTTATTTTCCAGCCGTAAAAATTTCACGCCTCCTGCCTGCTCCGCCGGTTTCCCACTTTCCGTGATTGATTTAATGTTTTCCGCCGGCAGGTAAACCATGGCCATTGTGTTCGCGGGGATCGTGACCCGCAAATCAAATTCCCCGGCCGATTGATGCCATTCGCTGCTAATGTGGCCACGAGTAGAATCATAACTATCCTTGACCCAGGTGAGGTCGCCGACAACTTCGGGCTTGATGATGATTTTTTTGAAACCCGGCGCTGTTGGATCGGGACGGATGCCGCCCAGATATTCATGTAGCCAGATGTTGAGATCGCCGATGAGCATGACGATGTTGCGGGAATTCATCCCGGCATCGGCGGTATCGCCGTTCCAAAGTTCCCACATTGTAGTAGCCCCTTTCGAAATCATATAGCCCCAACTGGGATAGGTCGTCTGCGTCGCAATCGTGTAGGCGAGGTCGGGCCGGCCATTGTCGGACAACACGCGCATTAAGTAATGTCCGCCGATCAATCCGGTTCCCAGATGGTTGTCGCTTTCCACGGTGATTTTTTCGACGAGGTGGGCGAAGACGTTTGTTTTGTATTCATCCGGCACCATTCCAAACGCCAGCGGGAGAATGCAGGCGGTCTGCGTGCCATTGTCGTAATAACCAAGCTCGGAATTATAGAAGCGGCGGTTGAAGGCAACTTTTAGCCGACCAGCGAGCGTTTCGAAATGTTCGGCATTCTCGGTTTTACCCAACAGCCGCGCCGACCGTGCCATCAGACACAGATCGTGATAGAAAATGGCCGTGCTCATCAAGCTTCCGCTGGTGGTCAACTTGGGGTCGCTGGAATTAATCACCGTCATCTCCGCGGCGGATTTCGGAGGAAAGCACCAGTCGCCGTAGGTGTTTCTCAGCATGAGGTCGTTCTCCAAAAACGTCGTCATGTGATCGGTCCATTTCTGCATCGAAGCATAATGCTTCTGTAAAATCCCCACATCGCCGTATTGGTCGTAGAGCATGTGCGGAACGATGATATAGGTGCTGGCCCAGACCACGCCGTCTTGATAAAGAGGCCAATAGGCTGGAGACACGTCCGGCACGCTGCCGTCGGAATGTTGATCGTCCTGTATGTCGGTCAGCCACTGGGCATACAACGGTGCAACATTAAACAAATACGTTTCGCCCTTCGACACTTCCTGCCGGTCGCCCATCCAGCCTTGACGTTCGTCGCGCGGCAGGTCTGTGGGCATGCTGCGATAGTTGTCACGCAAGGTCCAAAAAATGTTGTGGGCGATCTGGTTCAGTAATGGATTGGAAGTGGCAAAGTCACCGACTTTGGGCAAAGCGTCGTGAACAACCTTGCCTTCAATCGCGTCCAATTCCGGTTTGCCAGGAAACCCCGTGACCTCGACGTAACGGAAGCCGTGATAAATAAATCGCGGTTCATGCGTTTCGACACCGCTGCCCTTCAGCGTGTAATTATCCTCCGCTTTCGCGCTACGGAGATTGTCCATGTAAAGCGTGCCATCCGGCTTGATCTCTTCCGCGTGGCGAAGTTTCACAACCGTGCCCGCTGGCCCGCTGACTTTCAAACGACACCAGCCCGCCATGTTTTGGCCCAGGTCAAAAATATAAACGCCCGGTTTAGGATTGGTGATCGCAATGGGCTTGAGCGTATCCGTCACGCGGATCGGCTCGCCGATTTGCGCCGACAAAACCGGCGCACCGGGCTTCACCAATTGCACACGTTCCCACTTGGAATCATCAAATTTAGCCTGGCTCCAACCGGGCGTTTCCATCCGCGCGTCATATAACTCACCATCAAACTCGTTGTTGGCGCGAATCGGGCCGTTGGTGGTCAGCTTCCAGTTTTCATCACTGACGATCTGCGCCGTCGTGCCGTCGGTGTATTCAATATTCAACTGCAATAGCAGCTTCGGATAACCAAAAGTCAGACAGGCTGCGGGCACTCTCAAGCGCGGCGCATAGTAACGTCCGTTGCCGAGAATGACACCCATGGCATTGTCACCTCGTTTAAGTTGCTTAGTCACGTCATAAGTCAGGTAAAACGCGCGTTTGTCATACTCGGAGATTGCCGGCGACAGCACGTCATCACCTACCTTGTCTCCATTCAGGTATAACTCAAAGAGACCCAGTCCGCAGACGTAAGCCGTGGCGTGCCGAACTTTTTTCTCCACGGAAAATTCACGCCGCAAGTAACGGGCGGGCAACGGCCGGTCGTCGCTTTGAATGATCCCCCAAATTTGGGTTCCATATTCTCCCAGCAGCTTGGCATCCACCCAGGCGGTGTCATCAAAAGCCAGCGTATTCCACCCCGCTTCAGCATTCATTGCCGCCTTCCAGTTTTCGCCCGTGATCAGCGTTAATGGAGTTCCTTGTGCAAATTCGACCTTCAGCCTGGCAATCAAACCGGCCGGGTTCGGCTCGTTTCCAACGTTGCGCGCCTCGGCTGCCAAAACATTTTTTCCTGGCTTCAAAAAAGCGCCGACGGCGATTGTTCTAGGCGACCCCCAACCGTCGCCCTTGCCCGCTTCCTGGCCATTTACAAATAAATTGAATTGGTCATCCGCCGTGATTTCAATGGTCGCCGCACTTATCACCTGATTCACCGGCAATTCAAAGACGTGTCGAAAATAACGCGTGGCCACCGGCGCACGATCCGCCGGATTTCCCTCGGGAAACCAAATCCAGTTCGCCCCGCCGAAATCGTTGGTTTTTTCACCTTGATCCAATCCAATCCATTTTCCACGCCAGTCGCCTTGATCAAGCAATCCCATGCTCCATCTGGCAGGAGTGCTCCAAGTTGATGCCCGGCCGTTCTTATCCCAAACCCTGACTTTCCAAAAACATTGCTCACCCGAAGTCAGTGGTTTGCCCGCATAAACAATGTTGGCGGTTTCATCGCTGGAAATCTTGCCACTATCCCACAAATCTCCATGATCGTTTTGGAGAAGTTCCTTGCTGCCCGCGACCAGAATTTCATAAGCGGTCTGCCCTTGATTGCGTTCGTCGGATTGCATCTGCCAGATCAAGCGCGGCTGCGCCACATCAATGCCCAGCGGATTGGAACGGTATTCACATTGCAACTTCACCGGCACAACTGAAGCCGCCCCCGGCAGAAAGCCAGCAAGCATTAAAATGGCGGTGATTAGTATCATCGTCAGCAGGTTTTTTTTTGACAGGCTTTTAGGATTCATTATTTTTTGGGGATTATTGGATGATGGGCTGGCGTAATAACTCGCGTTCGTTACGGGGTGAGTTTCAGTGAAATCGTGGCGGACACACCTGCGGTTGCAACCCGCTGGAAAGTGAGTTTTCCCGCAAGGTCCGCAGCAATCAACTGAACGAAGCTGCCATCGACGCTTAATGAATACGAATGGCTGGGGTTGAGGCCGGACATTGAGTGGGAAAGAGACTGGGCGGTTGGTGAGGATTCGGTCCAACTGCAGGTGTCCTCGGGGCTGCCGTTCCATGTGAGCATTTGGATCTGCACCGATGTGCCTGCCTGCCGATCAATCTTGAGCGACGTTCCGTCGGATGAACCCGGCCAAAACGAAACCTGATTAGACGTGGCATTGAGAGCGAATGGGGTGGCGGCCGTGACCGTAAAATTGCTGACCGCTCCAGTCGCCGTTGCGGCATTCAGGGTGAGGGCATAGGTTTGACCTCGGAGGGGATAGCTCAACTGGGTTCCGGCGAGTTCGGGCGTCAGATGAGGATCCAGCACCAACCGGTTCCACTGGGGACGAATCCCATAGATGTCTCGGTAAAGCCCGACGACCGTCATGGAATTACCCGCTAGAATGTCATCACCAGCGCCCGCCTGGCTAACTCGAAGGTATCTCTGATATGAAAGCCCATCATTGCGATACTGGGTGAGAAGGCGGTTAATGTAAGAGACAGCAATAGGAGGGTTGTATTGCGAGTAAGCGCGGACCGCCAATTCGCCCCATGAAAGGAAGATGTCGCCATTTTCATAGCTGGGGAAATTCGCTCCCGCACCACCTTCGTCGGAAGCGAACGGCAGGAAACAAATTGGCCAATGGAACAGATTTTCCTGAGCCATTCTAGTTTGAATTCCATCCAAAATACGTTGCTGCTGGTTGCTGGTGCAGAGGCCATAGGCCACGGCAGCGAAGTTCACGGGGGTGACCAGATTGTTGCCATGAATACTGCCGTCCTTGTCCCGCCAATAGGCGAACCAGCCGTTGGTCGAATCCCAGAATCCCCCCTGATTGAGCGGTTTGATAAATGATTGCTTCAGATGGTCGGCAGCGGCGCGGTATTGAGCGGCTTTAATGGAGTCGCCCAAGATGTCCTCGCGTTCGCCCCAAAGGGTCAGGGCGTTGTATAGCTTCGCATTGACGAAGGCGTTCTCCCACGAGGCCCAGACGACGTCAATCCAATCGCTGGATTTTCCTTCGGTGTGGTTCTCGGAGATCATTTCCACCAGGCCATTCCCGTTGCTGTCGCGATTGAGCAGCCAGTTGAGCGCCCGCTCACACGGTTCTTTTTGCGATTGCAACCAGGCAAGGTCGCCGTTGAGATCGAATTCTTCGGCAACATTGATGGGATAGTCAGAGTTCGAATCCAGCAGATAGCCCCATCCGCACTCGTAGTAACCTGTCGCCGGATCGTAGGTCCCGGGAACCATGTTGTCGCTGGTGTCATGGTGCCAGCGGGAATACACGCGCCCGCTCACCTGCAGCGCATGGTCGCGCCACGCATCGAGACTCGTCGCCAGATTGCCCGTGTAATTCGGGTCCGCAATGGCCAGAGCCATTTCGGCAAAAAAGGGTTCGTGAAGACAGACAAACCCTGACAGCCAGCCATTGCCTCCTATGATCTGCTGGTCAACGACACCATATCTCGCAATCGTATCCAGAACGTCGCCGACTGCTTCGCCATCAATTCCATTGAAGGAGCCACGATACCGGAGGTCGGCGGGGTTCGGTGTTTCCAGGGTGATGGTCGTTTGCACGGTTCCAGGTGTGACTTGGAAGGGAGCCCATACGTCGAAACCTGATATGCTCCGATGCAACAAATGCTGGGTAGCGAGGGGTTGGCTGCTGACAGATTGGGCGAACGAAAGGATTCCCGACGGCTGTTGGGAAAAGCGGGACGCCAGGAACTGTCCGCTCACAGGGTTGGGGGTAATCTTCAGGCAAGTGTCGTCTTTCCAGAAGGTGACCCCGCCGGCGTGCGCTCCATAGGAAGAGAGACTGGCCAAATAGCGCATCCAAGCAACGCCGCCCGTGTCAAGGATACCCGCCGTCCAAGTCCCAGCGCTGGTGAAATCCCACCCGGGAAAATAGGTGTCGTTTACCGTGCCACCACTCAGGTAATTACGCGAGATGCTCCACTGGACGTTGTTCGACGTGACTTGAAACTGCCAGGTTTCGTTAACCGCAACTCCTCCGGTCGCGAACTGGATATTGTCAATGGTGACCATGTTGCCAGCCACGCTGACATGAGGGGCCACGGCCAGACTTCGGGTCGTGACCCAGTTTCCATTAACCTCGATTCCCGTGGAGACACCGGTCTGAGCAGCAACTACTTCGTTGCCGTGAACCCGCACATGGTCGAGCATACAGCATCCCGCATAGCTCAGACGGATCTGCAAATCGCCTTTGCCGTTTGCCATGGTGACGGTTCGATTTGTGGGATTCAGGATGACCTGTGGCTGTCCGGTTCCGAATTCCGCAATGCTCAGTTGTTTAACCCTGAAGAAATCCCCGGCATTCGTTGTGTCCACGACCGCAGCAGCCACTGTGTCGTCGGCAAGGATCATTCCTCCCACCGGCGTCCACGGACCAGTGAGCGTCGGCGAATGAATGACCTGGTGGCTTTGGCCGAATTGGGATTTCCAAGCCAGACTCAACTTGCTTCGGGAGGAGTCGAAGGCTTTCTGCGTGAAGTTGAAGCCGTCAGTTGTTGCCGCCACTCCCGCCACCGTGATGGCAGTGTAGCCAACCGCACTATTTTCCGAGGGCGGAGTGGTAAAATCAAATTTCAGAGCGGTGACGTTCCTGGCAATCGCCGCACCCGACGAATCTTTAATCATTACCCGGTTGGCTGACGCTGTGCCGCTGGGAACCCCAGAAGGGCTATAATTGACTTGGGTCAACAGAATGAAACTTCCCGGGTTTGCCACCGTGGAATAATAAACAGTGTAAGCTTGGGCGTCGCGGCCATTATCCTGCCACCCGCCGTAAACTGTAATATTGGTGAGGTCATATCCGTAGGTGGAAGCTGGCAGCGTGTAAACGAGCACCCTTCCAGCCGTGCCGTCGTTCCCGCACACTTCAAGATTCGTGGCTTGGGGGCTGCTATATGCGTAGATGGTGAGAGGAACACCCGGCTTCGTCAAATTGTTGGCATTCGCGCCGGTATATTCCCCGAAATTACCATTGGCAACAGTCGAAACCAGTCCGGAAATCAAGCTGCCCGAGGCCGCAGCCCAAGTGGGGGTGAGCGGCACGGCCCCCATCTGGTCGGCCCCCGTGACGGTCAGTTGCGCCGAGGCCGAATTGACAAAAAAGAGTAGAACGAGGCACGCCAGGCTCCCTGCGATTTTGCATTTGAACTGTTGTGATTTTTCCATGATGAAAATTTACGGCGCCGTTTGATTTTGCATGAAACTTTGTCTGACAGAGCGGGCGCGAATTGAATTGAATGCCGGTTGGCTGGTCATATGTGCCAGCCTAGCAGCACCGAGTTTTGGCATAAACGAGCAGCCTGATGTTGATCGTTCATAAATGGGTCAGTCCTAATTTTATTCCAGCCTGAATTCATTTTGTTCCTTGGGTTCGGTTTTTAGTTTTGCAACTTGGCTGGCTGCGTGCGTCCAAGTTCCCAGGTGCAACTCGGCGCTAATCCATTTCCAAGCCACGCTCGTCTCCGTCCGCAGCCGCCCCGCCAGCCGCACCTTACGGACATCACCCTTGGAACGTGCCGCCAAGTCTTTCACCGTCCAACCCAGCTTGTCCAGTTCTTCCTGCAAAATCCGACGCGCCTTTTCTTCCGCCGTTTCCCGTCACGTCTGGGCGTGATGATTTTCTCCCGCCCGCGCGTGCGCCTGCGCCAGCAATTCCTGCCGGAACGTTTCGCCGCCCAGACACCAGCCGCACCGGATGCTTGATAATTCATCACCCTCCTCCTGCGCCCGGCGGCATTCCAGATAATTTTCCAGCTCTTCCCGCCCAGCGGGGCTGTCTTTAGGAATATGCAGTTCGCCCAGCAGCCGGTCCACCCGCAGCCAGCGCGGACGTTGGGCCGGTGGTTTCAGATACTCCGGCCAACTGCTCCACACATAATCCCGCAACGATTGTTCGGCGCACAACAGCTTCGCCCGCACGGGATTCAGATGCACATAGTCGCAGGCCGTCCGCAGATAGACCTCGGCGGTGTCGAAGAACGTGACGCCCTGCTCGACCGCCGACCGGATCAGGGAAATCATCTCCTGCTGGTCACCCGCCGGGCCGTAACCGAAGCTCATGCTCATGCAGCCCAGCCCGATGGCCGAGACTTCCAGATTGCCTAGTTTGCGCTTTTGCATGATTGAAACCTTTCTTGCAGTTAAATATTGGAGCGAACTTACTTCAACTCCGCTGACTTGTCGCGCCGAAAGCGGATGAAGTGAACTGCGAAACATGCGAAAACTTTTTGACACGAATTTCACGAATTGCCGCGAATTGATTTCATGCTTGGCAGGGCTGCGTTGCCGCGCAGCCGTGACTGAATGCGCTGAAGGCGCTACGGAAATTAGCCTAGGGTTGTGAGGAACGAACTACCCTAGGAAATCGTCCCACAAAATAATTCTCCCTCTCCTCGCCGAACGAGGAGAGGGCCGGGGTGAAGAGCAAAATTATTTTCCATTTTCATTTCCGAGATTTCGAAAATCAGAAAAACCCATTTTGAGGAGCAAGTCTTTGCACTCCTCGGCAAGTTTCTTTGTAGTTGGCTTATCGCTCGCTAGACCTAGCGAAACGACTGGTGCGAGTTCTTTGAATTGGATTGACCATTTTAGCTCGTCGCTTTGCCTTTTCAAGAGCGCGCGCAACAATTCCAGCATAGCTTTTAAACGACCAGGCAAAACGCTAAATTCGGTTATTGCCTTCAGCAAACGATAAGCACGTGGGGCTTTTTTGAGTCGTTCAAGCGCTGACTTGGCGTGATTAAAGCGCCAATCAAACGGAAGGCACTCACAGTTTAACCAATCAATTGATTCGGCAAGTTCTCCGTCGTATTCCGAAGCTGACGTGTTGCCGGCCTTTAGTTTGTTTTCAATTTGAGCATATCGTCGTTCCCAAATACGCATTACCTTGTGCATGACTTTTTCATCACGCGGCTCATCGCCATGTTTCTCCCAAATCCATGCAATTTGGTTGATCAAAGTAGCGCGAGTGCTTTTAGAAGCCAACGCAAAGAAACGATCAAGCGCGGCTTCACCTTCTGTATCGCTTGCAAACGACCCATTCCAGTAATAACACGCAATATGAGTTCCGAGTTGCGAGCCAAAGTCCCTTCGGTTTTGCTTTGCCTCATCGTCTTTGGTTTCCGTTCGCATCGCTTCCAGCGTGTCGAGAGCAATGCTTATAAATTTGGGGAATATTTCGATAATCACATTCCACGGCTGGTCATACTTAAAGTGCGCCGTGATGGCAGCCGAGCGATGCGCTGGTCTATCGGAAGGAAATAATAAGCTCGGTGATTCTTCAAGTTTTGGCCTGAACAGGTGAATTGCAAAACGGAGTTTCGCTCCAAGCAAAGCAAAGATCGCCGGTGATTCTTCTGGCATTTCGAGACGAGCGCGAATCAGTTTGAAAATCCACGGCTCGATTTCCTTGTCTGCATTTTTTTGGCGCAAGGCTAGGTTGAGCAACGCTTCGATTGCTTCTCCACGAATTGAGTTTATTGCCGTTGTGAGCCAATCATTGAATGAATTTTTATCGCCCACTAACCGGGAATCAACTTCCTCAATGAGACGGCGCAACAATTCTGGAAACTCTAGAAAATAACAATCTGGGATGTTTTGGTCTGACCCCGATGCTTTACCAAGAAACCTCGCCGCAACGTCACGCGACCACGGTTGACTCACCATCCATTTCGTGATTCCCAGCCAATTTCCCCAATCCATTTCAGTGGGCGTGACCTTGGGAGTTTTATCGTCGTTCTGTTTTTTTGCAATGCGGTCGGCTGCGCGATCAAGAAGCTTGTTAAGAATTTCAGGCCGATTGATATTTTCCCACCACTTGGTTGCTGGATTAAATCGTTCTGGTTGCTTTTCGACCGTCGCGGCAAATTTTGTTCCCAAGGCAAAGACATCTTGCTGAACCCAGCGCTCTGATGTTGGATAGCTTACCGCAGGCTGCCAAGTGTTGAGAAAATTCCAAAGTTGGTCATCAGTCATTGACTCCATGGCGTCAGCTTCGGGAGGCGCTTCGCTGACAACAAAGCCGCCTGAAACACCGCCAAAACTATGCGGCTTGAAGTTCTCAATGCGAATCTTGTCATCATCAGGAACGAGATTCCGGTAAGCAGCGAGTTGTTCTCCTCGAAGAAGCGAGGCAATTGGCCACAGTTGCTTTCGGTAAAAGAAGTCGTTGTTGCCTTCAAGAAGATTTCCCTCTTTATCAATCGGACCTTTCCACACGGTGCTGGCAAATTGCTCAACTTCATTCGTAGAAAGAAAGGCGTTCCCGTGTTGCTTAACATGAGCAAATAAAAGTTGGGCAAATTCGTAATCGTGACTGCCACGACTGTAATCGAATTCATTCAGAAAAGGAATTCGTTGGAGAGCCTCGGCGCGAGCGTGCTCTAAAGTGGTCATCGGAAAATCCGCGTAAAGCTGCCAGCGCACTCGCCGAAAAAGCTGCCACGGATTTGAACGAAGGAGTTTATCAACATCATCAATTCTCGAAGCGTTACCTCGGCGATAAATTTGTTCTGCTGCGGAATAAACGCGAAAAGCCAGCGTGCTTTCGATTCCTCGGTGGCTCGCCGGCGCACTTTTGAAATCTTCCTGAAAGTAAGAATACGGGGCATCATCGCTAATTTCGGAAGGACTATATTTTCGCCGCTCCAAGCCTGCCCACTTGGAAAGCGCTTGAAACATCAACGTGGCAACCTCGAATGGAAATCCCTCCGTCAAAGGTGTCAAATATTGTTCGTCTAATTGTTTCGTTTGCCAAACACTGAAATCATCCGAAAACTGATTGGATGAAGAATCAATCGCCCTGTTCAAATAGCCCCGGATGACGGCAAAAACCTCTGAAAACATTTTCAATTCCACCCAAGATTTAAGAAGCCCCTCTATCTGAAGCCAGCTTGTGCGGGACGAATTTTCGTTTAATTGTTCAATCACAGGCCGCAACTGCTTGACGCACGCAGGATCGCGAATGTTTGCCATGCAGTGAATGATTTGGTCGCCAACCCGTGAATTGTCAGGAAGTTTAAGTTTGACCAAGATGGCTGTTACTTCTTGGGGCGCGCTTGTTGCAAGTTTGGCAAGCGCAATTAACGGAACATGAATCTTATATGCTTTGCGCCCGTCGCTGATTGGTTC
>DMQW01000329.1 GCA_003455565.1 Limisphaerales bacterium | reverse complement strand
GCGGCTTGGCGGGCTTCGTAGATGCCTGCACCAGCGAGCACGGCGAGCGCGACGGTGACGAGAGTTTTTTGGAGGATAGTCATGGCAATCGTTTTGGTGGCGGCAATTATGGTTGAAGTGTGAATGGCGGTTCCGACTAATACGGCGGCGGCGGAAATTGTTGCGGCAAGTCCAATTGGCGCTGCTTGCACGGCGTTGGCGGAAATCAAAACGGCCAGTCCACTCGCGCCAATCGTTACGTTGCGCTTGGAGAAAAATTCGCGCAGTTGTTCGACGGCGCGGCTGACGCGTTTTTGCGCGGCGTCATCGGATGTTCCCAAGGCTTCGCCGACTTCGCGCAGGGTTTTATTTTCAAAATAGCGCAGCAGAATCGCGCTGCGGTCGGTTTCGTCGAGCGCGTCCATTGCGTCGTCGAGCAGCGGTTCGATTTGTGTCCAATCATTTGCGTTCGCGTTCATGTTGTTCATCTCCACGGCGATTTGTTCGCGCAACTGGCGGCGCGATTCTTTGCGGATAACGTCAATCGCGGTTCGTCGCGTCACTTGATAAAGCCACGCGGTCAAAAAATGGACAGGCTGGAAGCCTGTCCCACTCAACTTGCCCGCGTCACGCGCGAGGTCGGCGAAGACGGATTGCGAAACGTCCTCGGCCAGTTGCGGCGAGCGGACTTGGCGCAGCGCGGCGGAATAAACCAGCTTCACATGGCGGTTCACCAGCGCGGTGAAGGCGTCCTGCGAGTGGTCGCGGGTGAATTGCCGGAGCAAATCAAGGTCGTTCGCGGTCATTGTCAGAAGCATATCGCCGCCGGACCGGGAAATCCGACAAAATTATTGGTGGCCGTGCGCAAGCACCTTTACTTTTCCATCCGCCTCGCGCATTTTTTGGCTGATGAAAAAATACGCGATTTTCTTTCTCGCCGTCAGCGGCCTGGTTGTTGCCGGTCACGCGGCGGAACCGGCTCCGGTCGTTTCCCTTTTGGAAAACAATCTCTTGCGTGTGCGCGTGAGCCGCGTCACGGAATTTTTTTCAGAGCAAATCCGCGCCGCCGAACCGACCAATAAAATTTCCGGCATCATTCTCGATCTGCGTTTTGCGGACGGCGACAATTCTCCTGCCGTTGCGGACTATTTCTTCCCCCCAAAATCCCCGCTCGTGATCTTGGTCAACAGCCAGACGCGCGGTTCGGCGGCGACGCTGGTCACGCAGTTGCGCGCCGCCGACGGGGCGGTGGTCATTGGCAACACCAACGCGGCGGGAATATTTCAGCCGGACATTGCCGTGGCCGTTGGCACGGAGGCCGAGCGAAAGTTTCAGGAAAATCCCTTTGCTGAAATCGCCGCCGACAAGACCGCTGCGTTATCGGCCACTAATGATTTGCTGCCGTTCATTGACCACATGAGCGAGGCGGAACTGGTCCGCAACCACGTCAAGGATGGCGAGGATGACGAGGTCCAGCCGCCGACCCGCGCGGAGCCGCCGCCGGTCATCCGCGACCCGGCGCTGGCGCGGGCGGTGGATCTGCTCAAGGCGCTGGCGATTGTGCGGCCAGCGCGCGGCTGATTTTCTGCGTTGACGATTCGGCTCCGGCAAACCACCTTTTGCACCTGCGTTTTTTCTGATGAAAACGATTTTATTTCTTTGCACCGGCAACGTGTGCCGCAGTCCGATGGCCGAAGGGTTTTTCCGCCACGCGGTGCGCGGGCGCGGCGAGTTCCGCATCCTTTCGGCGGGGCTGGGCGCGCTGGACGGTCAGCCGCCGTCGCCGTATTCCGTGCAGGCGATGAAGGAAATCGGCATGGACATTTCCGGCCAGCGCAGCCGCGCGCTCACGGCGGACCTGGTGCGGTCGGCGGATTTGATCCTCGGCATGACGCATGGCCATGTGGACACGGTGCAACTCTTGTATCCGCAGGTGGCGGAAAAAATTTTTTTGCTGCGCGAATTCGACGAGACGCTGAAACCTTACGAAAAGGACATCGGCGATCCCATCGGCAGTTCGTATCACGTTTATGTGGATTGCCGCGACCAGATCGAACAAGGCATCACGACACTTTTGAAATTTATGGAACAGCACAACTTCATGCCCAAGCAAACCGGTGACTCCATCGTGACTCCCGTTCACTTCGCCCTCGGCGCCGACCACGGCGGCTTTGAACTCAAGGAGAGCCTCAAGGCGCATCTCCGCGCCAATGGCCTGACCGTCACGGATTTCGGTGCGACCACCAAAGACCCGGCGGACGATTATCCTGATTTCGCGTTGCCCGTCGCCCATGCCGTCGCTGCTGGCAAAGCCGAACTCGGCCTGCTCGTCTGCACCAGCGGCATCGGCGTGAGCATCACGGCCAACAAAGTTTCCGGCGTTCGCGCCGCGCTCATCGGCGATGTCGAAACCGCTACGCTCTGCCGTCAGCACAACGATGTGAACGTGCTCTGCTTGAGCGGCAAAAACACCTCACCCGACCTCGCCAAGAAAATTCTCGACGCCTTCATCAGCGCGAAATTTGAAGGCGGACGCCACGAACGGCGTGTGCGCAAAATGGATGCGCGGCAGGCTCCGGCAGCATTGCGCCTGCAAAATGTTGATCCCGAAATCGCCACCGCGATTGAACACGAACGCCGCCGCCAGCAGGAAAACATTGAGTTGATTGCCAGTGAAAATTTCACCAGCCCCGCTGTCATGGAAGCGCAAGGCTCGGTGCTGACGAACAAATACGCCGAAGGTTATCCGAAAAAACGCTGGTATGGCGGCTGTGAAAACATTGACACCGTCGAGCAACTGGCGATTGACCGCGCGAAAAAACTGTTCGGCGCGGAACACGCCAACGTCCAGCCGCATTCCGGTTCCGGCGCGAACATGGCCGTTTATTTCGCCGTGCTGAAACCCGGCGACAAGATGCTCACGATGGATTTGAGCCATGGCGGACATCTGACGCACGGCCACAAGGCGAATTTCTCCGGCAAATTTTTCGAGATCGTCCACTACGGCGTCGGCAAGGACGACGAGCGGATTGATTACGACCAGCTCGCCGCGATGGCGCGCGAACACAAGCCGAAGATGATTACCGTCGGCGCGAGCGCTTATCCGCGCATCATTGATTTCAAGCGCATGGGTGAAATCGCCCGCGAAGTCGGCGCGTATCTGCTCGCGGACATCGCGCACATCGCCGGCATGGTCGCGGCGGGAATTCATCCCAGCCCGATGGCGCACGCGGATTTCGTGACGACCACGACGCACAAAACTCTGCGCGGCCCGCGCGGTGGATTGATTTTGTGCCGCGAGAAATACGCGAAGGAAATTGATTCGCAGGTTTTTCCCGGCATTCAAGGCGGACCGTTGGAACACGTCATCGCGGGCAAGGCCGTTTGTTTTCACGAAGCGTTGCAGCCGTCGTTCAAAACGTATCAGCAGCAAATCGTCAAAAATGCGGCGGCGCTGGCCGAAAGCATGAAACACAATGGCTACCGGCTAGTCAGCGGCGGCACGGACAATCACTTGATGCTCGTAGACGTGGGCGCGAAAAATCTGACCGGCAAGGATTCGCAGATCGCGCTCGACGAAGCCGGTATCACGGTCAACAAAAACACAATTCCGTTCGAGACGCGCTCGCCGTTTCAGGCCAGCGGCATCCGTCTCGGCACGCCGGCGGTAACGACACGCGGCATGAAGGAAGCGGAGATGGCCGCCATCGCCGACATGATTTCCGAAGTGCTGATGGACATCAAAAACGTGGACGCCGCGCACAAAGTCCGCGCCCGCGTGCATGAATTGACGGCGAAGTTTCCGCTGCCGTATTAAGTTAAATTCGCCGTTGCAATTTTGCCGGTGCAAACTAGATTGAAACCGTGAGCGCAGCCCAAATCATTGACGAACTGCCCAAGTTGACGGCGGCGGAACTTCAAGCCGTGCGCCGGAAGCTCGCGGAAATCGCTGCCGAAAATTCAGCGGTGGCATTGCCTGATCGCGGCATTGATGAAGTTCAAGCCGCCGATTTGCGTTCGCGTCTGAAAACTTTCGCCGAAGATTGGGAACGTCCCGAAGCCTCCATTTACGATGAAAACCCGGCGCGGTGACGTGATTCTGGTTTTGTTTCCGAATTCCGATTTGCGCACCGCCAAACGGCGCCCGGCCCTCGTCATTCAGCGCGACGAATTGTCCAGCGGACTTGCCCAAACCATCGTTGCGATGATTTCCAGCAACCTCGCGCGACGCGGTCATCCCAGCCGGATTTTTGTCAGCCGCGATTCGGCGGAAGGCAAAGCCGCCGGTCTGCGATTGGATTCGGTGATCATGGCCGACAATCTTGCCACCATTCTGGAAACGGAAATGGATTCCATTCTCGTCCATTTGCCGGACATAAAAACCGTGGACGTAGCGTTGAAACACACGCTGGCTTTGGATTAAAGCGCGCGAGCTGACGGCGAAATTTCCGCTGCCTTATTGATTTGGCGGCGGAATTGCGTGCTGTTGCTCGAAAGCATTGAAATTACCATCGTCCGAAGTTTCATACCAAGCACTGCCATCCGCCAATCCATAAACCCGCTCCCATTTTCCATTTGGAGATTGACGTGGATTGCTTTCGCGAATTGATATTGCCAGTGGGTATTGACCATCTGTCATACCCACATTTACAAGCTCAAATTTGTCAACGACATTAGTCCATTTCTGTGGCAATTCCTTCGAGTCTCCCACTAATTGAATCAAGTTGGTTGGAAACAAACCATTGTGATCATCAGCAAACAATTTCATCGCAAGCTCGATTTCTTTTGAGTTGTTGATGGTTTGAACATGCGTCTTGTTGAACAGCGCCTGCTCGGGACTTGGCAATGATCGAAGTGTCTGGTTTGCATCAGCCAATTCTTTGCTTATTTGGCGGTTTTCTTCTCGCAACTTTCCAGCTTCATCAACTTGGCTACGCAGCACTCCAACTTCGCCGCGCAACTTCAGCAGTTCATTGAACTGGTCGTCCGGCAGTTTTTTGGAATCGCCAGTCGCCGCAAGACGATTTGAAAAACTTTCATTCTCGGTTTGCAGTTGCGCGAGTTGTTGCGTCAACGATTCGTTTTGCACACGCAATTTTTCCTGCGCTTGATTTTGAATCACAAACGCCGTCGCCGCGCCAGCCACGACTAGCGCGCTGACACCAAGTTTTAATTTTGTCATAGTCATAATTTTCAGAAGTGTGAATGTTCCAGTTCCCGCA
>DMQW01000041.1 GCA_003455565.1 Limisphaerales bacterium | reverse complement strand
GCCCATCCCGTCGCTGACGGCGAAGGTGAAATCCATTTTCTCCATCGAGGCTTCACCGGTTTTTCCCAGCCGATGAACTTCGCGGGCATCAAACTGCAGACCGAGAAACGAATCTTCGTTGTTCTTCCGCACCTTGCCGATGTCCGAGCAGCCGGACCACTGCAACGCGGCGGGTTTTTTTATGGAAGAGTTTTTCATGCCCGTATTTTTAACCGCGAAATACGCCAGCCACGCAAAAGAAAATTCCCTGTTCGCGTATTTCGCGGTTCCGGTAAAAACTCTGGTTGGATTTCATGTCGGCTTGGATTCGGGAAGAATGGTGGCGAATTCAAAATCAATCAAACAAAAGCGCCCGTCGGAAAACCGGTAGGTGACATTGCGCATATCCGGATCATCGTGGCGCACGCCGAACGGCTCTAGTTGCGCGAACAACTCAATCACGCGCTTGTCGTCGAGGTGCTCCACGCGCGTGCCGCAGTTTGTGGTGACAATCTTGAACTGCGCCGGATCCGCCTCCAGCAGGCGCGGAACGAACTTGCAGCCGCGCGCTTCGAGATGGCGCAGCACGCGCACCTCGTTTTCAAACCGTGTTTTCGCGTCCGGCCCGTGATAAGCCTTGAACACCCGGCCATCGAAGCCGAGATGCACCGTCGCCCGGAGCGTGTCCTTGACCTTCAGCATACTCGGTTCAACTATCGCCCAGCCCGGCCAGCTTGGAAAGCCACTTCGCTTTCTGGTAGTGGCATGGTTTGCGGCTGAAGTGGAGCGCCGAGCATTACTCGGCTCGATCTGGCGGCTCTTTTCCAAGCCGAGCAATGCTCGGCGTTCCAAACCATACCACCCCCGCTTTCTTGAATTGGAAAACAAAACAGCCGGAACGAATCGCTCGTTTCGGCTGTTGGGTGAGGAACCGATGATTACATCGCCATGTGGGAAACTGGATCGCTACAATTACTGTATTAGGTCATTACACCTGTTTTGATGTGCGATAAAAGTCGGGAAGTAAAATCCATCGCATCAAACGGCTTGGTGATGTAATCCACGGCACCGAGTTCAAGACCGCGCTGCACATCTTCTTCATGGGGACGCCCTGAAATAAAAACGATTGGGGTATGACGTGAATGATGCCTTTGTTTTAGTTGGCTGCAAATCTCAAAACCATTGATGTCAGGCAAATCAACGTCCAACGTAATGAGGTCGAATTTGTTTTCTTGCGCCAATTCCATTCCCTTTTCCCCGGTGTGAGCAACCAGCACGTCGCACCCGGCGCGAGACAGCACATGCACCATCATCATCGCCAGCGGCGTGTCGTCTTCCACGACCAGGATTCTCGCCCTGGGCGTCCCGTTGTTTTGATCGTCGTTCATAGTGTTATGCGAAGTCCACATAATTAAAAACCGTTTATCCGGTAAATGTCAAGCATGTGAATTCCGCATTTCACATACCTGTGAAAAAAACGCATCAACTGCCCCGCAGAAACATTATTGGCCGACGGATTCGTGAGGCGCGATTGAAGGGCAGGCCGCCGATTTCGCAAGATGACCTTGCCGGTCGTTTGGCTGCCAAAGGCATCGTTCTTGATCAGACTGCCATTTCCCGCATTGAGCAGCAGGATCGTTATTTGATGGATTATGAAGTGGCTGCGATTGCCAAATGCTTGAAAGTTTCAGTCGCGTGGCTTCATGGCGAAAAATGAAAACGGAGCTTTGAGCGGCGGTTCGGCATGTCTTTCTAGCTCACACGCTCACGCTTTGGTAGTCCATAAAACCGAGGCAAGGCCAGGCGTTACTGCGCATCCTCTGCGTTCGTTCCAATTTGCCCATGATGACAAAAAACAAACAGCCGGCCGCCGGCGCTTTTTTTGCCAGAAAATAAACCAGCAGTGGCACAAAACCGTTGCCAGCAGTGCGAAAACATATTTTAACGCTGCGTTGCAAAGCAAAGTTCTTGCCGCGTGGCATTGTCCCTGCTAAAAGGTTGTGCCGCAGGAAAACTAAACCGCTTCGGCGCATTTAAGCCGGGTGATTTCCGGGCGCAAACTGACAACAACAACCATTACGCACATGGCAAAATACAAACTCGAATATATCTGGCTGGACGGCTATGACCCCGTCTCGAACCTCCGCGGCAAAACCCAAATCAAAGAATTCAAGGCCTTCCCCAAGCTGGCTGAATTGCCGATGTGGGCCTTTGACGGCAGCTCCACCCGTCAGGCCGAAGGCAAGAGCTCGGACTGCATTCTCAAACCCATCGCGGTTTATCCTGACTCCACCAAAAAGAACGGCGCGCTCGTGATGTGCGAAGTGATGTTGCCCGGCAGCAATGCGCCGCATCCGAGCAACGCCCGCGCGACCATCCTCGACGACCCCGGCGCGTGGTTCGGCTTTGAACAGGAATATTTCCTTTACAAGGACGGCGCGCCCCTCGGCTTTCCGAGCGGCGGAGGTTTTCCGCCGCCCCAAGGTGAATACTACACCGGCGTCGGCTACAAGAACGTCGGCGACCTCGCGCGCGAAATCGTGGACACGCACTTGGATCTTTGCCTCGACGCCGGCATCAACCACGAAGGCATCAACTCCGAAGTCGCGAAGGGCCAGTGGGAATTCCAGATTTTCGGCAAAGGCTCGAAGAACGCCGCCGACCAGGTGTGGATGGCCCGCTATCTCTTGATGCGTCTCTGCGAAAAATACAGCGTGGACGTCAACTGGCACTGCAAGCCGCTCGGCAAGGACGTTGACTGGAACGGTTCGGGAATGCATACGAACTTTTCCACGGAACACATCCGCGAAGTCGGCGGCAAGAAATACTTCGAGAAACTCATGGCGGCATTCGACAAATTCAAGAACGAACACATCGCCGTCTATGGCCCGGACAATCATCTGCGCCTGACCGGGCTGCATGAAACGCAGTCCATTGACAAATTCAACTACGGCGTGGCCAATCGCGGCGCATCCCTCCGCGTTTCGCAGAAGTTCATAGACAACGGCTATCGCGGATACCTCGAAGACCGCCGTCCGAACTCCCAGGGCGACCCCTACAAGATCGCGGGCCGCATCCTGCAGACGATTGCCACCGTGCCGCTCAAATAAAAAATTACGGAGGAACCGGGAAACGGCGTGGACGCAAGTCCGCGCCGTTTTTTTAATTTGCGGAAATCAGGCTCGCCAGCCGGCCGGACTTCGCGTAATTAAACGGCCATAAGGAACCGGGATTTCATGATTGTTTTTCTCAACGGAAAATTTTTGCCGGCAGCGGACGCGGTGGTTCCCTTGAACGACCGTGGTTTTTTGCTGGGCGACGGACTTTTCGAGACGATGCGCGTCGCGAACGGCAGACCATTCCGCTGCGCGCAGCATCTGGAGCGCCTGACGCGCGGCGCGGATTTTCTGAAGATCAAACTGTCGTTCACGCCGAAGGAAATCCAGAAGTTCGCCGGTGAACTCATCGAACAAAATAAATTGTCCGAGGCGATTCTGCGCGTGACGCTGACGCGTGGGGCGGGCGCGCGCGGTTATTCGCCGAAAAATTCCGGCCCGCCGACGCTGGCGCTGACGCTGCATCCGTTGCCGCCGGTGAACGCGGACGAGCCAGTGCAGTGGAGCCTGGTCACGTCGTCGTTTCGGCTTCCGGCAAGCGATGCGCTGGCGTCGTTCAAGACGACGAGCAAGATTTTGAACGTGCTGGCGCGCGCCGAGGCGGAAGAGCAGGGGGCGGACGAAGCGTTGCTGCTGAACGCGAACGGCGAGGTGGCGGAGACGGCGGGCGGAAATATATTCTGGGTTTATCAGGATAAAATTTGCACGGTGCCGACGGGGCGCGGCGTGTTGCCGGGCATCACGCGGGCGGTGGTTCTGGAGATCTGCCAGTCGCTCGGCCTGGAGACGAACAAGTGCGTGGTCAAGCCGGAGCAACTGCGGAATGCGGAAGGAATTTTTGTGACGCAGAGCGCGCTGGGCATCGTGCCGGTGGCGGCGTTCGACGGCGTGCCGGTGGCGCCGTCGCCGTTGGTGGATCAGATCACCGCCGCCTACCATGAAGTTTTGACGAAGGAATAATCTTTAATTTTGGGGATTAGTTTTTTGCCAATCGTCCCGCGCGACTTGAGTTTTTCCGCAATCAAGGCAAAGTTTAATCAAAACGTGAGGTGATTTATGATGAACGCCAGCCTGGAAAGTTGTCTCTCCTTTATCAGCAGCCAGAATGCGCCGCCGCCGGGGGGCGTGAAGGATTCCGGCATTCGCCGCGCGGTGACGATTTCCCGGCAGGCCGGCTGCGGCGCGGTGTTGATCGCCGAAAAACTGGCGCGTTATTTGCAACAACAAGCGCCGCGTCCGGGGGTGAACTGGACGGTGTTTGATCGCGACCTCATGGACAAGGTTCTGGCCGACCACAATCTGCCGGGGTATCTCGCGGAATTTTTGCCCGAGGACCGCATTTCGGCAATCGAGGACACGCTGGCGGACATCGTGGGGATGCGTCCGCTCGTCCGCACGGTCATCCAGCAGATCTCCGAGACCATGCTGAAGCTCGCCGAACTCGGCAGCGTCATTCTCGTCGGCCGCGGTGGAAATATCGTCACGGCCAAAGTGCCGCACGCCTTGCACGTCCGGCTGGTTGCGCCCATGGAAGACCGCATTGAACGGATTTGCCGCGCCGACCACAAGACGCCGGTGGCGGCGCGCAAGTTTTGTGTCGAAGAAGAACTGGCCCGCACCCGTTACTTGAAAACGTATTTCAACGTGGACATCAACGACCCGTTGCACTACCACCTCATCATCAACACCAGCCGCGTCAGTTGTGACCACGCCGCGCGTCTGATTGGCGAAGCGTTATTACAGCAGGGCTAGGGCGTGGCGCGGAAGGTGGCGGCGGGCGTCCGCGCCTGCCGTAGAGTCGTGGCGTCCCGCCCGGCGGAAAAAGCCCCCGCCGGGACTACGGCCTTGGAGTGATTCGGAACGGTGGCAGCGGCGAGCCTTTTTCCGGGCGGCGAGACGCCGGCCTTCCACGTCAGGCCAGAGGTTCAATGCTACAAATTTGAAAACACGCGCTAGATAACAATGCGCGGAAGCAAAGGCGGGAGAGTGTGTTGGGCGCGGAGCCAGCCCGGCAGCGCCACCCCACCCAAATTCGGCGGTAGGGCAGAGCTGCTGCTTCGCCCATTCTTTCCGTCGTATCAACAATTCTAAAAAAACTTTTTCCCAGTTCTGCCCCGTTCAAATCTCCCAGCCTTTGCGATACGGGCGTTTCACCCATTGATTGAGTTCGGGGAGGCTGGTGACTTTCATGTTCGGCCCGTCCCATTCCACTTTTTTCCCTTCGCCAGCGCGCTGGGCCAGGTTGCCGAGGAGGGCGAACTCGGTCAGCCGCGTGCCGTATTCAAAGGGCACGGCCGTGTCGGTCCGGCCGGCGCGGCAGATCTCGACAAAGTTGGCGAAGATGCCCTTGGGAAAACGCGGCAAAGTTTTGGGCGGCGTGGGCATTTCCTTCATTTTTGCGAATGGCACGACGTGCATATTTTCGCCATAGGTGCCGGTGGAAATAACGCCTTTTTCTCCGACGTAAAGCGTGCCGCCGTCGCCATGAGCGAGTTTTTCCTCCGGGTATTTCTTCACGAAATCGAGCAGAAGCGGCGGGAGATTGCGCGCGTCGCCCACGGCGGCATGGAGCGCGCCGGATGCCTGGGTCGTGGTGGTGGCGTTGAGTCCCTCGTGCCAATAAACCTTCAACGCGGGCATATCGGCGCGTGCCGGCACGTCCCAGCGGATGGTGCTGCCGGTGGGATAGCGTTCGTCGCTGCCGCCCCGGAGATACTCAATTTCCATGCTGGTGGGATGCTCAATTTTCAGCGCCCAGAAAACGCCGTCCATGATGTGGCAGGCCATGTTGCCGATGGAGCCGTTGCCGAAATCATACCAGCCATGCCACTCGTGCGGATGAAGGTCGGTGTGGAAATCGCGGTAAGGCGCCGGGCCAATCCATTTATCCCAATCCATGCCGGCGGGCGCGGGAATGGATGGCGGACGCGGGCCAACGCCGCCATTGGCGCGGTCGGTCCAACTGTGCGTCTCGGTAATGTTGCCGATGACGCCGCTCCATATGTATTCGCAGAGGCTGCGATAACCGTCATCGCAATGCCCCTGATTGCCCATTTGCGTGGCGACCTTGCTGTATTTATGCGCGGCTTCGCGTAACATGCGGGCTTCGCTGATGTCGTGGCAGACCGGTTTTTCGCAGTAAACATTTTTGCCCGCCTCCATGGCCATCATCGCCACTTTTGCATGGTGATGATTCGGCGTGGTGACAAACACCGCGTCAACGTCCTTGCCAATCTTGTCGAACATCACGCGGTAATCGGTGAAGACCTGGAGTTTGTCCGCGTCGCCGTTGTGACTTTTCAGCCATTTCTTCACGGTCGCGTGTTTTCTTTCATCCGGCTCGACGATGGCGTAAAGGTTTTGGCCGAGCGTGCCGATCACTTCGCTCAAGTGATGCATGGCGCGGCCGCCGCAGCCGACCTGCACGCAATTCAGTTTGTCAATTGTGCCGGTGGCCGCGAGAATGTTCGGGCCGGGAAAGTAATTAGCGGTGGACCACACGCCGGCGGCCAGCGCGGTGCGCTTGATGAACGAACGGCGATTCAAACGGGATTTCATAAACTTTATTCCTTTCGATTAGTTTAACGGTGTGACTTTGATGTTGCGGAACGCGACAGAACCATGGTCGCCTTGCAGATAAATCGGGCCGGTCGGATGCTCCTTTGCATTGCGGCTCACATTGGTGCCGTGGACGATTTCCACATTGTCCTGAACGACCTGCCCGTTGAGAGTTACCTTCACAAATTTGGCGTTGGCTGTTTTGTTTCCAGCCTTGTCGAAGCGCGGCGCGCGGAAATCAATCACCAGCTTCTGCCATTCGCCGGGGGGCTTGCAGGCATTCACCAAGGGGGCGGTCTCGCTGTAAATTGCGCCACAGTCGAGCTTGTCTGGTGTCGCTTTGCCGTAGCTGTCGAAGATCTGGACTTCGTAAATGTTCATCAGCTTGATGCCGGAATTGGAGTCCACATCGTTTCCAAGGGTGGATTTCCCCACCATGAACTCCAGTTCCACAATGCAATCGCCGAAGACCGCTTCTGACGAGAGATTCACGGTCCGGTTCGTGCAGATCAGTTCGTCGCCGGGGCCGGCCACTTTCAATTTCGCCGGGTGATCTGGATCCATAGCGGCTTTGCCAAACGTCCATTGGCTGGTTCCCTTGCCAACGGTCTTCCAGCCGGTCAGGTCTTTTCCGTTGAACAGATTCACCCAACCGTCCTGCGCGTGGAGAGAAGCTCCAAGTGCCAAGACAGCGGCGCTAAAAAGGATAATAGGTTTGGTCATAACTTGCTCGCTGGATATTCAGGGTTTCACTCCAACATCTTGGACAAATTCATTTTGCTTCACATCATCCGGTTTAAGTGGCTGGCCGTTGATCACTATGTTTTCAAAGCTGACACCTCGGATTCCGTGTTGACTGTCAAAGCCCTTAAGCTCAACACGCGGATCGGGGCCAGCGGCTCGAATATTTCGAAAAGTAATGTCTTCAATATGACCTCGTTCTTCGTCTTTGCTCCATATGGCCTTGCCAATCCATAGTGAAATCAGCCATTTCGATTCCTCAATCCGAATATGGTCAAAGGTAACATCGCTAATGTCTGCGGCATCACAGTGGTATACCCGCAACAGCCACTCACGGCCTTTATCATGAATGACATCGCAGTCGGAAAAATGAACGTGCGCCACATTCTCCCTCAGTTCCGCACCTATGCTCAGAGCGTGTGCGAGTTCGTTCCATAACACACATTTTTTCACCTCAATATCGCGCGCCTCGCCCCCACTCTTCTTAATTGTTTTGACCACGACCAAATCATCCATGGTGCGTAAGTAGCAGTTGCTAATATCAACCTTCCGGCTGTTGCAAATATCAATGCCATCTGAGTTCGCGCGAACACCAAATATTTTGATGTTTTTCACAGAAACCTGCTCCGAGCTTTGAATCGGGACCGTCCATGCGCTGGAATCTCGTAAAATCACCCCCTCCAACAAAACATTCGTGCCGTTTACGGTAATCAAGCTTCTTGTATGGCTAGGACAGAAGCTGCCATCTATAATGCCACGGCCTCGTAACACAATGTTGCTGCCCATCAAGGAAAACACGGATCCGCCGCGATTCCCCGGCATAATCTGGCCATAAACTACCGCCCCCCCGGCGATGTAGACGATTTTACCGGAATAAACCTTCAGGTCCTCCACTTTATGAATGCCAGGCCCAAAATAGATCACATTGGAATCATCCGGACGTGGCGCATCGGTTTCCATCGGGTTGGCAAATAATTGCAAGCAATGCACCCAATCATTATTGACCTCGAGCGCCAACTGCTGCGGTTTGGAAATAGTAAAGGTTATGTGATTTCCAGAAATAACAGGAGTGATCCCACTTGAGGAAGGCAACAACTTTACACTATTGACAGATTTTGGACAGGTGACGGTCACCGCCACATTGCTTTGCATATCAAATGAGGCGAAGGACGTATGATCAGCATAGGAAGTATCGTTCGGAGTAAATATTTTCAACCTTCGAACTGGATCAGCCGTCGCCACCGTGGCGATATAAACAGGAACATCTCTTTGGTTAACGGTTACCGTGAAATCAGTTGAAAGCGGTTCGCCAACCGGAGCCGGATATACGTGTATGGACTCATCGGCCGCCACACAACTTGCAGCCAACATCAAAGCTGACTGCGCCATCGTCAAAATGCATCCTGAAAGAATGCTCCTTTGTAAAACGAATCACTGGAAAACCACAGCCCACCGTAGCGTGCTATTCGGAGGGTGATTTCCGAAGGAAACGAGCGACGAAATTAAAACTGGGTTTAAGAATATTTGAGTATTTGCGTGATTATGCGAACCGGCTATCCCATAGGTTCAACTGAATCCGGCCAGAAAGGCCTGCTGTGGCGTGCCCAGAAACCAACCGCCGCCACCGGCTGTCCCATAGACTTCGAGCAGGCTGCGGAGTTCGAGTTTTTGCCACAGGGCCGAGCGCAACAAGGCAAAGAGGCGGGTAAAGCTGTGGCTCCACTGGCTCAACCAGGCGCAGAAGCGCAACAGCACATAGGTCAGCAGGGCCGTCCACACCTGCCAGCGCACCGCGTTGGCGGAGTTGCCCAGAAAGTCCGCCAGTTGGAGCGTCTGTTTGATCTGCTTGAAGAAGACCTCGATTTGCCAGCGGCAACGGTAGAGATCGGCGATGGTCTGGGCGCTCCACTCCAGGTTGTTCGTCAGGAAAACCATCTCCCGCAGTTGGCCGTCCACCTCGACCAAGGCCGTGACGCGGCGCAGTTCGACCGGATAAGCCTTGGCCGAGGGGCCGACGGTCAGGGCGATCAGGTCGTCGCGCAGGATGTTCCCGTCAACGCCGTGCTGAAGTTTGCGCACGACCCGGCAGCGGAGATTGTCCTTGGCGCGGGTGACCCAGAACACGTCGCGCGCGGCGAGGTCGGCCAGATGGGTGAAGTCCACGTAAGCCTTGTCAAAGATGACAATCTCACCGGCCCGCACGCCGGCGCACACTTCGCGGGCGCGCAGGCTTTCGTGTTCGCCGGCGGTGGCCACGAGCGCGAAGCGGGGCAGGAAGGTTTGCAGGTCGAGCCGGAGATGGCACTTGGCGGCGGCTTTGCGGCGGCGATGTTTGGCCCAGTCCAGGCAGCGGGCGACCAGTTGGATGGTGGTGGCGTCCACCAAATGAATCACCCGCTTAAAGCGGAAGGCAAAACGCGGACGGGGACCCCGGCCAAAGCCGGGATGGAGATTTTCCAGATGGCCGAGGACGGCATAGAAGAGTTCCTGGGCCAGTTGGGCGGAGCGTTCCCGGTTGGCGGTGGAGAGGGCGTTCTTGCTGGGCGGGGTTGCCCCGCGCACGGCCGAGAGCGGTCCCGAATGCAGACGCAGGGCGTCGCAGACATCGTTGAGGCCGATGGCGTGGGTCAGTTGGGCATAGAGCAGACTCACCACATGACTCCAGGGCGTGAACGTGCGGGATCGTTTGGCGACGCCGGTGTCCCGCGCCAGTTTGGGCACCAGATGCGCCGGAATAAGATTGCAGAGTTGGTGCAGGAGCGAGAAGCTGCTGCGCGTTGGCTTGTGCGTTGTGGTTTTATTCATCCCCTGCCTTGTGGCAGGTTCACACGCGGCAAGCCAACTCTTTTTTACCCCTCAACCCTCAAACCCGTGGGACTCCTGTG
>DMQW01000179.1 GCA_003455565.1 Limisphaerales bacterium | reverse complement strand
GGCAGGGAACGTGTTCGTGTTCACCTTGAACGACCGCTCAAATAGGTTGGTCGCTGCCGAATCTTCAAACCCAATCGCGCCTGTTTGTTTGATAAATTGTTTGTCATCGGCCTCAATTTCCTTCGGCGAAAATCCATTCAGCTTCAGCACCAGCCGGTTCACCTGCGCCAGTTGTTCCTCAGAACCCCGCACCAGCAAGATACCGTTGTCCGTGTAAAAGAAGGCTGTCTTTGAAATTTTCACGCCCGCCGCCAGCAATTTTTCCTTCAATGCATCCTGGCGAACCGGAGGATCCAGTTTGAACGTCATGGTTCTCGAAGTTTTTTCCGTCGGATTTTTCGCCGGACTGCCACCGGCCACCAGGTTGGTGACAAGTTGAACACCGGTGACCACCACCAGATTGCTTTCGGCAAAACCGTCCATCTTCTCCACGCGGATCACGATGCCGCCGTAATTTTCAGCCGAGGTCTTGGCAATGAATTGATTGGTGACTGCGATTTTTGCAGGCGTGTCAATGACTTTGCCTTGAATCGTCAGGTCAACCAACCCGCCGACAACGAATGGAGTGCAGTCAAACTCAATGCCGTTCGTGCCATCGCCGACAAACATTTGTGCGGGTCTGCCGCTCGAAGTCAGTATGCGCGGCCGAGTAATTGGCTGGGGGCCGGCCGTTTTCAAGCTGTCGGTGAGTTCACGAAATTTCTCCGGCGAGGCCGACCACCACGGATCACCGCCTCGGTCGCCTTCATTGAATTTCAGGCCGGAAACAAATTTATCAAACTCGGCGGCGCGCATCTGGTAAATGTGCGCCGTGATTAAAACCGAAGGTGTATTCGTGTTTTGCACGATAACCGGTGGCGTTGAAATGGAATATGCAGAGACAATTCCAGTCACAATCTGTTTTTCCGCCGGAGCCGGACCCTCGCCCATCGGCACGGCGACGGCGGTGAACGCTAAAATTCCCAGCAGCGATACTAGTGTCAGCCCGGCGTGGCGCGGCGCCCGGAAATCTACCAGTCGCTCAATGCGCTGCCGCAGCGCGTGGCGCGATTCCATGATTCCCACCAGGCCGAGACTCACCAGCGGACGGTTCAGCGCGAGCTTCGCCACTTCGAGCAAAGTTGGCGCGTAAGCTTCGGCCTCGTCTCGGAGCGCGAGCATCACGGCGTCGTCCACGGCTTCCTCGCGCACGCGGCGGATGCGCGCGTTCGCCAGCCAGACCAGCGGATGCCACCAGTAAAAAATCTGGAGCAGCGATTGCAAAAAATTCAGCCACACGTCGCGGCGGCACAAATGAATCAATTCATGCAACAGCACCGCGCGCAGTTGTTCGTCCGAAAAATTTTCTGCGAGCGATTGCGGAATCAGAACCGCCGGACGAAACAACCCGCACACCGCCGGCGACATCGAATTCGCCGTCAGCTTCACTTGCACCTTGAATTTCATGCCGATGAATTTTTGCGCTTCATCGGTAAGCGCATCCAACCGTTCGGAAGAAGCTGCGCGCCGCACCTGCCGCGTGATCTGCCACCAGCGCACCAGCAGCCAGAGCAGCAACGCCGAACTGACGACAGTGGATGCAACCAATAACCATGCGGTAAAAGTCATCACGGGTTTTGGCGGAACAAAAGCAGGCAGCGACGCTTGTGGAATTTCCGGCAGCGGCGCGTTGTCGTAAGTAACGGTGTAGCGTGGTTCAGCTTTGGCGGCGACTGACGGCGAAATTTTATGCAGCCACCAAGCCGGACTCGTCGGCAACGCCAGCGTCGGCGGCACGCAAAGTTTCACGAGGACGACCAACCAAAGCGCGTAACGAATGGAAGCCCGCAACTTGCGCCGGAATAAAAAATCAAATGTGAGCAAAGCCACGATGAGCAGGCTCGATTGCCAGAGCATCGGCCACGCAAAGCTCAAGAAGTTTCCGCCGCACTGGTTCAGAGTTTCGATGAAGGAATTCATATCGCGCCTTTCAAGGGTTGGTTATTTCTTCGCCGATTTTCTCTTCGCTTTGATGAGCGATTCCAGTTCCGCCAGTTCCGCCGCGTTCAAATCCTTGCTCTCCAAAAGGCATTGCACCATCGGCGTGAGCGCGCCGTTGAAGGCGTGCTTGAGCGCGTAAAAAAGTTCGCCATGCTGCGCCTGCGCGCGGGTGACGGCGGACTGGTAAATGGTCAGCTTGCCTTCTTTCTTTGCCTTGAGCACGCCCTTGACCACCATGCGGTCCATCAACGTGCGGACGGTCGAGTAATGCCAGCCGGTCGGTTTGAATAGTTTTTCCTGGATGGCGGGCGCGGTGCAGGATTCGGTTTCCCAAACGGCCTTGATGACAGACCACTCGGACTCGGTAAGTTCAACGGCTGGCTTCGACATGAGGCGAGATTCTCTACAATCGTAGATAATGTCAAGCAGATTCTTTACAAATGTAGATTTAGCGCCAAATAAAAAG
Organism: Limisphaerales bacterium; assembly: GCA_003455565.1. Lineage (GTDB taxonomy): Bacteria > Verrucomicrobiota > Verrucomicrobiia > Limisphaerales > UBA11358 > UBA11358. Next base: position 1,862 of record DMQW01000179.1, on the reverse strand, counting down.
AGCGAAAGGGAAACCTTTCACTCTTCGTGGAAAACTGACGGGCGGATTTACTTCAACTTCGCCAGCACCGCCTTGACGGCTTCAAAGTTTGGCAGATCTTTCGGCGTCGGCGTTTGTTCGCTGTATTGAACGACGCCGTTTTTATCAATGACGAACGCCGCGCGCGCCGCCGTGTCGCCCACGCCCGCGAGCATCGGAAATACCACGTCATATTGCTTGATGACCACCTTGTTCAAATCGCTGGCGAGCGTGATGCCGATTTTTTCCTGCTTCGCCCACGCGGCCTGCGCGAACGGGCTGTCCACGCTGACGGCGATGACATCCGCGCCGAGGCTGGCATACGCGTCGAGGCCGGCGGTGAGTTCGCACATTTCCTTCGTGCAAACGCCGGTGAACGCGAGCGGGAAGAACAGCAGCACGGTGTTCTTTTTGCCGAAACTGTTGCTCAACTTGACTTCCACATCGGCGGGAGTCTTGGATTTGAGCGTGAAATCAGGAGCTTTGGAGCCGACGGGAATGGGCATAATTATTTTTTGGTTTGGTGGTTGGTTCAGTTGTTAAATCCGCTGGCATGAATTTTGGGAATTCAAACCGCCGATGTCAACTTGTTTAGAATTAATCTAATTAGAAATCAGAGCGCGGCGAGAGCTTCCGCCGCATGTTCCTCCGGCTTCACCAGCGGCCAGATTTTTTTGATCTTGCCGTCCGGCCCGATGAGAAACGTGACGCGGAAGACGCCAAGATATTTCCGGCCCATGAAACTTTTCTCTCCCCACACGCCGTAAGCCCCGACGATTTTTTTATCTTCGTCAGCGAGCAACGTGAACGGCAGTTTGAATTTTTCCACGAACTTGTCGTGCGACTTCACCGAATCCGTGCTGACGCCGAACACGACCGCGCCGCGCTTTTTGAAATCCGCAAAATGATCGCGGAACGCGCAGGCCTCTTTCGTGCAACCCGGCGTGTCGTCGCGCGGATAAAAATACAGGATGACGTTCTGGCCTTTGAAATCGGCGAGGGAAATTTTTCCGCCGCCGCTTGTCGCCACGGAAAATTTCGGCGCGACATCGCCTTCCTTCAATTTCAGTTCAATTTCTTTTGCCATAAATTATGGACAACAAAGGAACGAAGCAACGAAGTTTTTGGCAAGCTTTGTTTCTTGGTTTCTTCGTTGTTCATTTCTTTGCCGCCGGCGAACTGGACGGGTGCGAACCGAGTTGTTTCATGCCGTCCCAGACATAAAGCAAACCGGACGCGCCGGTGAACAGTCCCGCGCCAAGAATCCAGATTTCCAGCCAGTGCCCGTGAAAAATAAAATCCCAGCGCAGCAAAATCCAGGTGACCGCGATCATTTGAAAAACCGTCGCGATTTTCCCGGTGAGACGCGGCTGCACGGTGATTTTGCCGATGGTCAACCGGACGACAATCACGCCAATAAGAATAAGCAGGTCGCGCCCGATGATGGTGCCGGTGAGCCAGAGCGGAATCTGGCCGAGGCGCGGCGCGTTGTCGAAGCTCAAAACCACCACGCCGGAGACCAGCAGCAATTTATCCGCGAGCGGGTCGAGGATTTTTCCCAGTTCGCTGATCTGGTTGTAATGACGCGCGATGTAGCCGTCCACGCCGTCCAAAATCGCCGTGACCGCAAACGAAAGAATCGCCAGCAGCCGGTGGACTTCATTTCCGGTTTTGACGTAATAAAGCGTTTCCACGACGAAAAATGGGATAAGCAGAATCCGCAGGATGGTAATTTTGTTCGCGGTCGTCATGGCGCGGAAAATTTACCTCGGATTTGCGGATTTGCACGAACTTTAGAAGATCAGCCGATTGAATGAAGGCGTGTCAAAACTCTTTAGAAATGT
>DMQW01000338.1:8227-8766 GCA_003455565.1 Limisphaerales bacterium | reverse complement strand
TTGTTGTGCAGTTGGTAGCGGCCAGTTTCCATTTTTCCCGCCTCCGGCACGGCGTGTTGCCCTGCGAACCAATCGCATCGAGCCGTGCCGGAGGGCGGCGTTCCAATCAAGGTTTCCCCGGCACATTGGTGGCGCGGAACGATTCCCGCCACGGCTGATGGTTTTTGTAGAGTTCGATCCGCTGGCGGATCGGGTCGAGATTTTTCATCTGCGCGGCGTTGGCAAGATCGAGCGCCGTCTGCGCGGCCGATTGCGCGTTGGTGAAATCGCCGGTTTCGGCGCAGGCCATGCCCAACACGTCAAAAACCATCGGCTGGCTGCCGCCGGTCAAATTGTTCGCCTTGATGGCGAGGACGAGCGCGGACCGGCCATCGCGCGCGGCGGCATTTTGATTGGCGGCGAGGACGTGCGCGGTGTAGGCGAGGATCTGAAAATTATCCGGCTCGCCGCGCAACGCGGCGCGGAGTTCGTCCACGGCCTCGATGTCGCGGCCTTGTAGAAGGAAAACCTTTGCGGTCTCGGCGTGCGGCTGGGCGTAA
>DMQW01000338.1:0-7910 GCA_003455565.1 Limisphaerales bacterium | reverse complement strand
CGGGCCGCAGGCGGATGGCCTCGCGGTATTCGGCGAGCGATTCGGCGTGGCGTCCGAGTTTGTCAAGGATGCTGCCGAGATTGTTGTGCAGTTGGTAGCGGCCAGTTTCCAATTTTGCCGCCTGCCGATAAACCGCCAGGGCTTCGTCAAGCCGGTTTTGAGCCTCGAGCGCGACGCCAAGATTGACGAGCGCGATGTCGTTGTTTTGCGTCACGGCGAGGGTGCGGCGGAAAAGCGTTTCGCTGTCGCGCCAGAAGCGGAGCTGTTTTTCCGTGGCGAAAATGCAGCCGGCGAGAAGGAGAATTGAAGGTGTCGCCACGGCAAATTTTGGAATTTGAAATCGCACCGCGAAATCTCGCGCGAGAAAAACCACCGCCACAAAAAATCCGATGGAAGGAATGTAAGTGTAGCGGTCGGCCATCGCCGCGCCGCCGACTTGCACGAGGCCGATGACGGGCACGAGCGTGCCGAGAAACCAGAGCCAGCCGATGAGAAAATATGGTTTTGAATTTCGCCAGCGCCACGCGGCGGCGGAAATAAAAATCAGCGCGGCGACGGACACGGTCACTTGGAGCGCGGGAATTTTTTCCAGCATCGGATAAATCGCGCAGAGGTCGGCGGGCCAGAACAATTTCAGCAGATAATCCACGACGGCGATGGGCGCGTTTTCGAGGCGGTAGCGCAGCGAAACCTTGGCGAGCGAGACGACGGCCTCGCCCTGTCTTTGCGCGAGAAAAGTGACGACGCAGGAAATCGCGGTGAGCAGGAAGAACGGGATTTTTTCAGACAAAAGCGAAAAGCGAAAAGCGGAAAACGAAAACCTTTCCAGCGGCCAGAAGTCCAGCAGCAGCAGCACGAATGGCAGCGTGACGAGCATGGGCTTGGCCAGCAGGCCGAGCGCGAATGCCAGCAGGCTCCACGCAAAATAAACTTTGGACTTCGGACTTTGGACTTTGGACGCCTCGACATATTTTGCGTAACTCAAAAGCGCGAGCAGCGCGAAGAACGTGCTCAAAACGTCTTTGCGTTCGGAAATCCACGCGACGGATTCGACGTGCAGCGGATGCCACGCGAACAGCGCGGCGATGAAGGCGCACGGCCAGATTTTTCCCGTCAGCCGGAGCAAAAGCGTGAAAAGCAACGCCGCGTTCATCGCGTGAAACAGGACGCTGACGAAGTGGTGTGCGCCGGCATTCAGGCCGAAGAACTGGCAGTCGGCCATGTGCGAAATCCAGGTGAGCGGATGCCAGTTGCCGGCGTGAAAGGCGGTGAACGCCCATTTGATGTCCGTCCCGTTTAGGCCGTTTTTGACGAACGGATTTTCGGTGACGTAGTCGGTGTCGTCATAGTTGACAAACTGGTATGAGCCGGCGGGCAGAAACACGACCAGCGTGGCGAATGCAAGCAGCAGGGTGATGAGGCGCGGGCGCGACATGGCTTTCTTTTAAGCGATTTTCCCGGCGGGGCAAAGTGCGATTAATCTTTCCTGCAAAAAGTTTTTGCAATTTTCGCGGCAGGCACTGATAATTTGCGTGACGGACAAATAAATGCTCGGACGCCGTCACTTGGCCAAAACCGGTTCCTCACCACCAAGTTTTTAATTTTATGAGCGGGTTACCTTTTACTCTCGTGGGAGCGGCTGCCAATCAGCCCGAACTCCTTTACGTCTGGGATCAGGCGACGGTGGAAGCCAAAGCCATCATCGTCTTTCTCATCATTTTTTCCATCGCCGCGTGGTGGATGATGATCTATAAGGCGATTCAAATGCGCCGCGCGCAGAAATTGAACCGCTACTTCGGCGAGGAATTCCGCGCGCAGAAAACCGTGCTGGATATGTTTGACCGCAAATTGCAGGTGGACGGCTGTCCGCTCTACGCCGTTTATCAGGCCGGCTGCGTGCAGCTCGAAGCGCGGTTGCGCGGGCCGGGCGACCAGCGCAAGCCGAATGTCACCATCAAAAACATGGAACACACCAAGCGCGCCATCGAAAATGTCGTCGCGCAGGAATCTTTGAAACTGGAATCGGGTTTGATTTTGCTGGCGATTGCGGTGAGCGGCGCGCCGTTTATCGGCTTGCTCGGCACGGTCTGGGGCGTGATGAGCACGTTCGCCGGCATCGCGCAACAAGGCTCGGCCACGATGGCGGCGATGGCCCCGGGCGTTTCGGCGGCGCTCATCACGACGGTCGCCGGCCTGCTCGTGGCGATTCCCTCGATGTTCGGCTACAACTGGCTCGTGCATAACCTGCGGGCGTTCACGGTGGAACTGGACAACTTCGCGCAGGAACTCGTTTCACGGATGGAAACGGAGTATCTTGCGGACGAATAAATTTTTCCGGCGATGCGCAGATTTTCACAACGCAGTCATCTGGTCACTTTGAGCGAGATCAACATCACGCCGCTGCTCGACCTGGCGTTTGTGCTGCTCATCATCTTCATCATTACCACGCCGCTGCTGGAGCAGAGCATCAATATGAAATTGCCGCACGGCGGCACGGCGGAGAAAAAACTGAACAAGTCTGACATCCGCACCGTCGAAATTTCCACGGCTGGCAATTACGCGCTCGATAAAAAGCGATTGTCGCTACCACAAATTATTTTGCAGCTCGCACAGGAATCGCGGGCGAATCCGAACCTCGTCGTTTACATCCGCGCCGACAAGGATTGCCGTTACGATTTGGTCGCGCAATTGATTGACGGCTGCCAGAAGAACAACATCACGCGTTACTCGCTGCGCACCGACCCGACACCCAACCGATGAACCGGCTGCAAAAAAAATGTCTCATCGCCACGGCAGGTTTTCACCTGTTGCTGCTGGTGATTTTGCTCGTCGGCCCCGGTTTCTTCACAGCGAAACCGAAGATGGATGATACGCAGGTGCTGGAGGTGATTCCTGCGAACTTGATAGATGCGGCCTTCAGCAGTGGCGTGAAAGCTGCGCAGCCACCACCGCCCACGCCCATTGTAAAACCGCCGGAACCGCAGCCGCAGCCCACGCCGGAACCGCCGAAGCCGGTGGTGAAACCGGAGCCGGTGAAGCCGCCGGACAAACTTCCGCCGGATGATTTAAAGCCGGTGGTTAAACCTTCGACGAAGCCGCCGGAACATATTATCAAGCCGGACCTCAAACCGATTGTCCGCAAGACGCCGCCGAAAAATACAGACAACAGCGAGGCCGAGAACGCGGCGAAGGAACAAAAGCGTTTGCGCGATCAACGATTGAAAGCTTTTAAGAGCGCGCTTACTTCCATCAAAGAAAATTCCTCGTCGGCGACGACCGTTGAAATGCCCGGTGCCAGCAGCGTGTCGTATGCGAATTACGCTTCGGTCGTCAAAAGTATTTATGAACGCGAGTGGCGCACGCCGGACGATGCGGCCAGCGACGACGCGAACACGCGCGTCAGCGTGACTATCGCGCGCGACGGCACGGTTTTATCCTCGCGGATGCTGACGCCGTCGGGCGATGCCAGCGTGGATCGCAGTGTGCAGCGGACGCTTGACCGTGTGACTTTCATCGCGCCGTTTCCGGACGGCTCGAAAGAAAAAGAAAAGACATTCATAATCAACTTCAACCTTAAATCGAAACGGATGCTCGGATGAAAAAATTAATTCTCAACTTTCTAACTATCGGCCTCGTCGCTGTCGCGCTTCATGGCGCACACGCGCAGGATATTCAAATTGTTTCCACCATCAATGTTCTTGGCCAGACGAAACCCATTCCCGTTTCGCTCGACGGTTTCACGGGCGAGGCGGCGGAGGTTTTGAAATTTGACCTTTTCGTCCAGGGCTTCAGCTTCGTCGCGCCGGACGCCGCGCAGTATCAAATCAGCGGCAGCAGCGCGGGCGACGTTTCGGGGCGCGTGACGGACAAGTTTGCCAAAAAAGTCGTGTTGTCGCGCAGCTACAACGGCGCAAGCGTGCGGCGGCAGGCGCACGCGTTCGCGGACGACATCGTGCAAACGATCCAAAATAAAAAGGGCATCGGCCAGACGAAGATCGCGTTCAAGTCGCAATCAGCCAGCGGCAATGGTGAAATTTTTGTGGCCGATTTCGATGGTTACAACAAGCAATCCATCACGTCGGACAATGCCATCGTGGCGAAACCGGCGTGGGTGCCGGGCAAGCTGGCGGTTTATTATACGAGCTACGCGCGCGGCAATCCGGACATTTTTTATCACAGCCTGTCGGGCGGCCAGCGGCGCGTGGTGGCGGGTTATTCCGGCTTGAATACGAGCGCGGCGGTGTCGCCGGACGGCGCGAAGGTGGCGATGATTTTGAGCAAGGCAGGCAGTCCGAACGTCTGGGTTTGCAACGCGGACGGCACCAATTTGAAACGCCTGACGACCGGGCTGGAAGATTCCTCGCCGACCTGGTCGAACGATGGACAATGGATTTGTTTCGCGACAAAAATTGCCGAACGCCGCCGGCTCGCCAAAGTTTCCGCGAGCGGCGGGCCGGTTAAAACGCTGAACACCGCCGGCGTTTCCAACCCGACGGAACCCGACTGGTCGCCGGATGGCAAGTGGATTGCGTTCACGCGGCAGGCGCGCGATTTCGACATCTGCGTGATGCCGGTGGATGGCAGCCTGCCGCCAACGGTGCTGGTGGCGGGGCAAAATCCGTCATGGGCGCCGAACTCGCGGACGCTTGTCTTCAACCATGAAATCGGCCATCGTCAAGTGTTATCTGTGCTTGACGTCTTCACCAAACAATACAAGGATTGTCTGCGAGCGAACGGAAGCAATTCCCAGCCCGCCTGGGCGAAATGATTTTCCAAGTCGTCACACAATTTTAACCGCAACTTTTAACACAACCGAAAATATGAAAATGAACAAATTAGTTTTTCCGCTGGTCATCGCGCTCGCCGCGACCCTGGCTTCCACCGGCTGCAAAAAAGGAACGCCCAAAACCACGATTATACCCGGTCGCAACCAACAGATTGTTGGTGGTGAAACTGGTCCCGGCACACTGCCGTCCGGACAGCCGATTGATAACGGCAACGGTCCCGGTTTCAACGACAAGCCCGGCAGCCTTAGCACGGCTGGTTTGGATATGTTTGATGGCATGATCAAAGATCCAGCTGCGCTCGCGGCTTACACGGTTCACTTTGACTTCGATAGCGCGACGGTGAAAAAAGGTGAGGAATCAAACATTTCTGCCGTCGCTTCGGCGCTCGCGTCGAACGCCGGCGACAAGCTGCTCATCGAAGGCAACTGCGACGAACGTGGCACGGAAGAATACAATCGCTCGCTTGGCGAACGCCGCGCGCTCGCGCTCCGCGAAGCTCTGGCCAAGGCGGGCGTTGACCCGTCGCGCGTCCGCACCATCAGCTACGGCAAGGACAAGCCCGCCGACTCCGGCCACGACGAAGCCGCCTGGGCGAAAAACCGTCGCGGCGATTTCATCCTGCTCCATCCGAAAGCGGGCGTTTGATTTCGGAAACATTCAACTTTCAAGGCCGCGTGCGAACGCGGCCTTTTTTGTTGTTCGGTCGGAGCGCGGATTGTCTCAATCCGCAACGCGTGGGCAGTTAGACACGCGCCCGGATAAAACCCACACCATCAGGTCTGGCGAAGACGCTGCGAGTTGGGACAACTCGCGCTCCGTTCAAAACCGGACGCGACCGCCCGTTTTTTGTTCCTTTACTATTTAAGCAAGCAGACGTAGGCTGCTGACAGGTTCTAATAAATTTTATGAATACAATATTCGCATGGGCGCCGGGTGGAATGCAGGTCGTTTTGATTCTGGCCATTGTTTTGATCATGTTCGGCGCGAAAAAAATTCCCGAACTGGCCAAAGGTCTGGGCAAGGGCATCAACGAGTTTAAGAAAGCCACGCGCGAAGTTACGGATGAAATCCAAAATGCCGACACCGCCACGACCGTGACGCCCGCTCAAAAACTTCCGCCTACCAACATTACCGCGCAATCGCAGCCGCAGCCGCAGCCGCCGGAGACAAAAGTCATCTGACGGCCTGATTTTTCAGCCGCAGTTTTTTCATGGCCGATTTTTCTTCAGAACCGCCGGAGGACGGCGGCGGGCCGGTAAAATCTTTTTTGGAGCATCTCGAAGATTTTCGCTGGGTGCTCGTTAAGACCAGCGTGTCTCTGGGGCTGGCAATGCTCGTTTGTTTGATCGGTGCCAACTATGTTATGGCCGTCATCAAATGGCCGCTGACGCGCGTAACGGTCAGTTATCCCGGCACAAATCAAATTGTCACCGTCAGCTTCGGCACGAACCGTTTGGGGCATTTTCACCTTTCAGAGGCGCAGGAGAAATCTTTAAGCCTCGGCACGAACCGCTTTGTCGCCGTCACGGTTGAACCGCTCACGCTCGGCACCAATCAAATCCTCGGCTGGCACGTTGACTCCAACGCGACGACGGCGGACGAAGCGCAACGAATGCAAATCGAGCTGGTCAATTTAAGTCCGGCGGGCGGATTTTTCGTAGCGATTCAAGTCGCATTTTACGGCGGACTCGTGCTGGCCGCGCCGTTCATTTTTTATTTTATCATCTCGTTCGTTTTTCCCGCGCTGAAAATGCGCGAACAAAAATATGTTTTTCGCGCGCTGTTCATCGGCGGCGGACTTTTTTTAGCCGGCGTCTGCTTTTGCTATTTCGCCTTGATGCCGGTGGCGCTGGCCGCCTCGCAAAAATATTCCAACTGGCTCGGCCTCGGCGCGTCGCAGTGGCGCGCGGAGGAATACATCAGCTTCGTCTGCAAATTCATGCTCGGCATGGGGCTGGGTTTTGAACTACCGGTGGTGATCTTGACGCTCGTGAAAATTGGCGTGCTGAACTATTCCATGCTGTCCAAGGCGCGCCGCTACATGATTGTGATCAATATGGTTCTCGGCGCGGTGCTGACCACGCCCGAAGTCGTGACGCAACTTCTGATGTTCATTCCGCTGCAATTTCTTTACGAAGTCACCGTCTGGATCGCCTGGTATTGGGAACGGCGCGACCGAAAACGCGCTTTACAAGCCGGTGAATCGGCGTAAATTCAAAACATCAATCCGAAATCGTATGCGTAAAATTATTTTTCCTCTCGCTGCCATGCTCACCGCGTTGGTTGCCGCCGGCTGCGCCGGTCCTGACCAAAAACTTGGCCGCGGTTTGAGCAACACCTATGAACTCGTCCGCTGGGGCGAAATGCGCCAGTGCATCGAACAAAGCGGCGTGGTCGAAAGACCCGGCTATGGCTACTACGGTTTCGTTCATGGCTTCAACCGTTCGCTGGGCCGTGCCGGCCTTGGCCTTTTTGAAGTCGCCACGTTCCCGATTCCTTCTTACGACCCGATTATGACAAAATATTTTGCGCCCGACCCGGTTTTCCCCACGAGCTACAAACCCGGCCACTTCTCCGACCCGTTGTTTGACACCGACACCTACACCGGCTTCAGCGGTGGGGACGTCGCGCCGTTCATTCCCGGCAGCCGTTTCAAAGTGTTCGACAACTAAACGTGAAAATCTTTTAGCCCCGCGCGCCAGCAATTTTTGTTGGCGCGTTTTTCTTTCGTGAACCGCCATGCGCCTCGAAAAACCATCACCCTGCAAAGTCAACCTGCTGCTGAACATCCTCGGCCAGCGCGCCGACGGCTTTCACGAACTCGAAACCGTCATGCAGCCGGTGAATTTTTGCGACGAACTGGCCTTTGAACGCAGCGGCCACAGCATCCAGCTTTCATGCAGCGATGCAACTTTGCCGGCGGATGCGCGCAATCTGGTTTTTCGCGCGGCGGCAAATTTTCTGGCGGCGGCGAAAATTTCCGACGGCGTAAAAATTCACTTGGAGAAAAAAATTCCGCTCGCCGCCGGACTCGGCGGCGGCAGCGGCAACGCGGCGACCACGCTGCTCGCGCTCAATGAACTCTGTCTCTTATACACATCTCCGAGCCCACGAGACTCCTGA
>DMQW01000401.1:9408-9895 GCA_003455565.1 Limisphaerales bacterium | reverse complement strand
TCCTACATCGTGCCGCTCATCGCGTATGCCTACGTCGCCTTTTACGGCTGGAAAGGCCATCGCATTGGCCGCCGGCTGCAAGATCCGGCTACCTGAAAAGATTTATGGCAGGCTTCAACAAGGTGATGACGCTGGATGCCGGCGGAACAAGCTTTCGCTTCCGCGCCCTGCGTGGCAACCAGCAAGTCACGCAAACCATCGCCATGCCTACAGAAGCAAACAGCCTCTCACAAAAAAAAGAAAACATGAAACCAACCTTTTATGCCATTTATATTTAGAATGAATTGCATCAAACAAATCGGATGCTTGGCAGCAATCGCTGTTTTTTCTGCGCTATCGTCATCGGCGCAGGGAGGAGTTTCTGTTGTGGATCGTCCAGACATTTCGAAAACGAATAATTTCTATGTTGGCAACCGCACGCCTTTGGAGCCAAGTCGGTTCATGCCGTTGCCTGTCGGATCAGTTCAACCCAAAGGCTGGCTGCTGG
>DMQW01000401.1:349-9066 GCA_003455565.1 Limisphaerales bacterium | reverse complement strand
GGCTGGGAAGAAGTTCCTTACTGGCTGCGCGGTTACATCCAGCTTGGTTATATCCTAAATGATCCAAAGATGATCGCTGAAAGCCAGGTGTGGATTGAAGGCGCGCTCAACAGCCAGCGTCCGGACGGTGATTTTGGTCCTGACCAAAAATTCGACGACGGCTCGCGGGATTTTTGGGCGAACATGCTCATGATGTTTTGCCTGGAAACTTATTACGAACATTCCCACGACGCGCGCGTGATTGATTTGATGACCAAGTATTTCAAATATCACCTCACCGTTCCTGACAACCAGATGCTCACTCATTACTGGCAAAAGATGCGCGGCGGCGATGAACTTTACAGCATCTACTGGCTCTATAATCGCACCGGCGATCCTGGCTTGTTGAAGCTGGCCGACAAGATTCATCGCTGCACGGCGAACTGGGAAATGACGGATACCCTGCCCAACTGGCACAACGTTAATATTGCCGAGTCATTCCGCGAGCCGGCCACTTATTATTTGCAGACTCACAATCCAGCGGATTTGCAGGCGACGTATGCTGACTTCAATGAAGTCCGCAAACGCTACGGTCAAGTGCCGGGCGGGATGTTTGGTGGCGATGAGAATTGCCGCCCCGGTTATTCCGATCCGCGTCAAGCCGTCGAGACCTGCGGTATGGTGGAACAAATGCTGTCGGACGAATTGCTGATGCAGATCAGCGGCGATCCGTTTTGGGCGGACAATTGCGAGAACGTCGCCTTCAACACTTATCCGGTGGCGCTCATGCCGGACATGCGCGCATTGCGTTACCTGACTGCGCCCAACATGGTGGTGAGTGATTCCAAAAACCATGCGCCGGGCTATCAAAATAGGGGACCGTTCCTGATGATGAACCCGTTCAGCTCCCGGTGTTGCCAACATAATCATTCGATGGGCTGGCCGTATTTTACGAAGCATCTCTGGCTGGCTACGCCGGACAACGGCCTTTGCGCCGCTGTCTTCAGCGCGAGTGAAGTGTCGGCGCAAGTCGGCGACGGCCAAAAGGTTCGCATCGAAGAGGAAACCCATTATCCCTTTGAAGAGAAAATTCATTTCACACTGCACGCGGACAAGGCCGTGACGTTTCCGCTTTATCTGCGCATTCCAGGCTGGTGCAAATCGGCGACGGTTTCAATCAATGGCAAAAAAATATCCATCACGCCGGAAGCCGGCAAATATGTGCGGATCGAACTCGCGTGGAAAAACAAGGATTCCATCGTGCTGGATTTGCCGATGGAAGTTTCCGTGCAGCGCTGGACGGCCAATCACGACAGCGCGAGCGTCAATTATGGTCCGCTGACCTTCTCGTTGAAAATTGGCGAACGCTTCCAGCGCGAGGACAGCACCAAGACGGCGATTGGCGATTCCGGCTGGCAAAAGACAGCCGATCCCTCCCAATGGCCGTCGTTTGAAATTTATTCGACGACGCCTTGGAATTACGGATTGGTGCTGGACGGCGCGCATCCTGAAAAGTCATTCACGGTCAAAAAACTCGCGTGGCCAAAAGATAATTTTCCGTTCACGCCCGAAAGCGCCCCGATTGAATTGAGGGTTAATGCAAAACAAATTCCGCAATGGACTTTGGATAGATATGGTTTGTGCGCCGTGTTGCAAGCCAGCCCGGTGTGGAGCGAACAGCCGGTGGAACAAGTAACCTTGATTCCGATGGGTGCGGCCCGGCTGCGGATTTCCGCGTTTCCGACGATCGGCACGGATGCCTCGGCGCAGCATTGGCTGCCCTAACCCGTCGGCAAGGCCGCACAACGTTCAACGGCGTAGAAAAGGTTCGCTGGTCATTCGATCCACACCGGCTGGGTGAATGCGCCGTTGGTGGCGATGTCCCATACTTCAAAGCGCACCCATTTCTGGAAGGTTTTGGACGTGAAGTGGTTTTGGACATGAAACACCGATTCCCCCGCCGGGCGCAGCTTCCAAGTCATGCATTTCCAAGGTTCGGCGGGATATAACACAATGCGTGTGCCTTCGGCACCATTGGCTCCTTCAGGACGCAGCAAGTCGTGAATTTTTTGTTCCGGATCTGGTAGGACTCCGTCGCAGTTGCGGACAAATCAGATTTGCCACCGGCGTTGTCCGCAGCGAGTGCACTCGTCGTCAGCATGAACAAACAACCGATGAGCAGAGCAATTTTTCTTCCGAGTTTCATAATGTTATTCTTTCTGACTCTGATGCGAATATTCGTTACCATCCCGTCGCGCAGCATTGGGCGGATGATTTAATACAGGCTCGTCAGTATTTCAAGACAAGGTCGTTTCTAATCAAATCTTGGGCGGGCGATCCGCCGGAGCGGAGCCGAAAACTTTGTTCGGCGTCGGGCCCATCGTCAGCACAAGTTTGCCGCCAGCGATGATTTCGTCGTGTGAAATCCAGCTGCGAGTAATGGGCTTGCCGTTAAGAGTTGCTGACTGGATGTAAGGATTTTGGGCGGAATTGTTTTTGGCAACGACGGTGAAAGAGCGGCCCTTGGTAAATTTGGGATCAAGTCGCAATGTGGCTTTATCAAAGAGCGGGCTGCCTAAAATGTAAATGCCGCTGACGGGGTCAACTGGATAAAAGCCCAGCGCGGTGAAGACATACCAGGCCGACATCTGGCCGCAATCGTCGTTGCCGCAGATGCCGCCGGGCGTGTTGGTGTAAAGTGTGTTGGCGACCTGGCGGACGCGGGTCTGTGTTTTCCACGGCTGCCCGGCGTAATTGTAAAGATAGGCGACGTGATGGACGGGCTCATTGCCATGCGCATACATGCCGATGACTCCGGTGACGTCCGGAATCATGGCCAAGTTCGGAATTTTTTCCTGGGTGTCAAATGTCTCGTCGAGCCGGGCGACAAATTTTTCGTCGCCACCCAGTTTGGCAATCAGGCCGGGAACATTGTGCAGCACGAAGAAGTTGTATTGCCAGGCGTTGGCCTCCGTGTATTCGTTGAAATTGATGCTGTTGATGGCGTTTGCATCAAACGGCGTCACCCAGTTCCCGTCCGCATTTTTGCCGCGCATGAAACCGGTGGACGGATCAAAGACGTTTTCCCAATTCTGGGAGCGCTTGGAATATTTTCCGGCAAGATCATCCTTGCCGAGCGCTTTGGCAAAACGCGCAATGCAAGAATCGTCGTAGGCATATTCCAAAACTTTGGAAACGCTTTGCACGCCTTTGCCGGTGGGGATGAAACCTTTTTCGCGGTAGGAATCAAGTTGTTCCCGGTTCTTGTCGGTCGAGGCGATCATATCATTGAGCGCTTCGTTGGCGTTCCAGTCACGGAAACCTTTCGTGTAGGCCTCGACAATCACCGGGATGGCGTGGTTGCCGATCATGCACCAGGTTTCCTTGCCGCCTTCGGGCCAGACGGGGAGTGTGTTCTGACCGAAAATTTTAAAGTGCTCTAACATCGTGTTGACGAAATCATTTATACGCCCCGGTTGCATCAGCGTGAGCAATGGATTTTCCGCGCGGAAGGTGTCCCATAAAGACAATTCGGTGTAATAATCATAACCTTCGGTCTGATGGACGTTTTCGTCCGGCCCGCGGAACTGTCCGTCCACATCGCTCAAAAGCGTGGGCGCGAGAAGCGAATGATAGAGCGCAGTGTAGAATGTTTCCTTCAGGTTGTTGTCCTTGGCTTCTACATCCAAAGTGTTCAAGGCCGTGTCCCATTGTTTGCGGGCGGCAGCGGCCACACCATTGAAATCCCAGTTGGGAATTTCGGAGTGAAGATTTTTGCGCGCACCCTCGACGCTGACGGTGGATAATCCGACGCGGACAAGGATTTGCTCTCCGGCCTTCGTCTTGAAATCAAAATGGCCCTTGGTTTCCTTTCCGATGGTCTGCTTGCCTTCCACGTCCTTGTCGCCTTGTGCCACGCCGGCCGAGTCGAATGGCCGGGAAAATTCCATCACGAAATAATACACCTTGCTGCCGCCCCAGCCGTCGCTCCGGCGATAACCGCTTGCGATATGATCATTCTCAATGGTCAGTTGTGCCTCTATTACTTTGTTGCCGATGCCGTGCTGTAAATCCACCACGACGTGGCCTGCGGCCGTTGCCGGAAACGTGTAACGGTGAAAACCCGCGCGTGCCGTGGCGGTCAGTTCGACCTTCACTTGGTAATCCGGCAAATAAACTTCGTAGTAGCCCGGGCGCGAAATCTCATCCTGGTGCGAAAACCGTGCGCGATAACCATCGCCGAAATGTGCGCCCGGCGTCAGTTTCAAATCACCCACGGTCGGCATCAACAAAACATTGCCCAAATCCGGGCAGCCGGTCCCAGTCAGGTGGTTGTGCGAAAAGCCCAGGATGCTGCCGTCGGAATAATGATAACCGGAAGATCCGTCCCAAGTGTTGTCGCGTGTGTCCGGCGAGAGTTGCACCATGCCGAACGGCACTGTCGCTCCGGGATAAACGTGGCCGTGCCCGTCCGTGCCAATCATTGGATTCACATAATCCACCGCTGATTTGCCGCAGCACGTCGCAACCGCCAGCGGGAACACTATGCTGAAAAATATTCGCAAGGTGCAGGGAAGGAGTGTCTCGTTAGTTTTGTTTTTCATGGCTGTTGCGCGGGCATTATACCGAAGTGGCCGTTATTTTCATGTGGCCAGTTTATGCCACATGACCGCTGGCCTCTCCGCGAGTAAGTTAGAGCCGACCCGTGAAAATACAAGCGCTTTAATTTTGAGTGCCAGCCGACCATTGTGTTTTCGTGACAAAATGAACTTAACAACGAATATCCATCCCCGATAATGAAAACGAGACCACATCAATTCAGACCCGGTTTGGGCCGCTGGCGTGCCGGAAAGTTTTTTCAGGCGTTTACCTTGATTGAACTTTTGGTGGTGATCGCGATCATCGCGATCCTGGCGGCGATGCTGCTCCCCGCCTTGTCGAAAGCCAAGTCCAAGGCCAAACAGGCCGGCTGCATCAGTAACATGCGGCAGATCGGCATCGCGCTGGTGATGTATGTGGGGGACTTCAACCAATATCCGGCCAATTTGTGGACGCCGGCGACGGGCGCATCGCAGTATATTTATGTCTGGCCGACGCGGCTGGCAAACTTGATGGGCAAGAATCGCAACGCGTTTTCCTGTCCGGCAGCGCTTCCGCAAAGCTATTGGGATACCAACCTGAATGACACGCTCTCGGGTCCCTCGGGGAATCTGGTCTACGGGGAAGACAAGATGACGATGGACCGGTTTGCCATTCTCGCCACCACCCGTTTTTCATTGGGCTACAACGATTGGGGCTCCGTTAACGTCTCCACTCCCTGTCTGGGGCTGGGGGGCGATATTGGCTCCGTGGCGATCAAGGACACGATGGTGCGCCGGCCTTCAGACATGATTGCGATTGGCGATGTCCGTTCCGATATTCCCAAGGGTAGTATTCAATTCAATGCCAATCTGGACCCCACCGATAATACCCAGTTCCATACTCAGTGGCCCTGCAACCGCCACAATTACCGCACGGATATCTTGTTTGCGGATGGGCACGTGGAAAGCCCCAAGCGTAACGATTTAATGCAGATCAATAATGACGCCAGCGTGGCGCGCTGGAACAATGACAATCTCCCGCACCACGGCAACCCCGACATCCAAACGCCGACCGGCAAGTTGGAGCAATAATCAGTATTCATTTTGCCATTCATTCCTCGGAAACTTTCAATTGCATGAAACAAACTTTTGTCTGCCGCCTGAAACTGCGTTCGCTGCTATTCATCGCGGCGGTGGGTATGGCTGTGGTTGCCAATGCGGAGACCTTGCGCCCGCCGGCCGTGCCGCTGGTGGCCTGCGATCCTTACTTCAGCATCTGGTCGCCAGCCGACAAATTGACGGATGTGGACACAACGCATTGGACCGGCAAGCCGAACCGGCTCACCAGCCTGGTGCGAATAGATGGGAAACCATTCCGGCTCATGGGCGCGACGCCGACGAATGTTCCGGCGTTGCCGCAGACCAATCTTGAACTCTTGCCCACGCGAACGATTTATACGTTCGCTGGTGAAGGCATACGGCTCACGCTCACGTTTATGACCGCCGACTTGCCGGATGATCTGGATGTGCTGTCGCGGCCCGTCACATATCTGACATGGAAAGCTCAGGCCACGGATGCGCAGAAGCACACGGTGTCGGTTTATTTTGACGCCCGTTCGGAAATCGCCGTCAATCAGCCGGATCAGCCAGTTACCTTCCAAAACGCCGATGTTTCGGGAATTAAAGCTTGGCGCGTTGGTTCAGTGGAACAACCAATCTTGAAGAGGAAGGGTGACGACGTCCGTATTGACTGGGGCTATTTCTATGTTGCGATGGCCAAAGACAAACGGGCTGATTCCACAATCAATTCCGCTCAAACCGCTCGCGATGATTTCGTCGCCAGTGGTCGGCTGGTCGGGCCCGCTGCCGAAGCGTCACTTCAAAACAACGGACGCAACGATTCGGTGATCGCCTTTACGGTGAACTTGGGCACCGTCCAGGCCAAAGCTGTTTCCTGCTGGTTGATGCTCGCCTACGACGACCTTTACTCGATCCAATACATGAAGAAAAATCTGCGCCCGTATTGGCGGCGCAACGGCTGGGAAGCGGCTGACCTTTTGAAGGCGTCGGCAAAGGATTACGCATCATTGCTGAAACGTTGCGTGGCATTTGACGACGAATTGATGGCCGACCTGCGTAATGCGGGCGGCGAGAACTATGCACAACTCGGCGCGCTGGCGTATCGGCAATGTTTCGCCGCCGGAAAATTCGTGGCCGACGACAAGGGCCAGCCATTGCAGTTCTGCAAGGAAAACCATTCCAACGGCTGCATCAGCACCTCCGACGTGTTTTATCCGATGTCGCCGCAGTTTTTGTTGTTCAGTCCCACGCTGGCCAAATCGTTCATTGTGCCGTTCATGAACTACGCAGCCAGTGATCGCTGGAAATTTCCTTTTGCACCGCACGATCTCGGCACTTATCCGCAGGCCAACGGCCAGGTTTATGGCGGTGGCGAACGCACTGTGAACAACCAGATGCCGGTTGAAGAAAGCGGCAACTTGCTTTGTATCTTCGGCGCCGTTGCACAGATGGAGGGCAACGCCAATTTTGCCGGACTGTATTGGAAACAGCTTGAGCAATGGGCCGGTTATCTGAAGGAAAAGGGTTTTGATCCGGAGAACCAGCTTTGCACGGACGATTTTGCCGGCCATCTTGCGCATAATGTGAATTTGTCCGCCAAGGCGATTTGCGGCCTCGGTTCGTTCGCGAAACTGTGCGCGCTGCGTGGTGACCAGGCCAGGGCGGATGAGTATTTCAAACTTGCCCGTGAATTCGCCCAACGTTGGGTGAAGGAAGCGGATGACGGCGACCATCTCCGGCTGGCGTTCGACCGTCCGGAAACATGGAGCCAGAAATACAACATGGTTTGGGATCGCATCCTGGGATTGAATTTATTTCCCGCAGAAGTGAAGCAAAAAGAAATGGATTATTACAAGAAGGTGCAGAACAACCAATACGGACTGCCGCTCGACAACCGTAAAACTTATACCAAACTCGATTGGATCACCTGGACGGCGACGCTCACGCAAAACCGCGCGGACTTTGAAGCCTTGATTGCTCCGGTCATTGCCTTCCTGAATGCGACACCGGATCGTTCGCCGATGACCGACTGGTATCAGACTAAAACTGCGAGAAAAGTCGGTTTTACTGCGCGGCCGGTCGTTGGTGGTGTATTCCTCCAAATGCTCTACAACAAAGCTGTCTGGCAGAAGTATGCCAGGCGCGATAAAACCAAAGCTAAGAATTGGGCCCCCATGCCAAAGCCTCCAGCGGTCACAGTGATTGTTCCGGCCGCAGACAAACAGGCAGCGGCTTGGAATTACACAACTACCGCACCCGCTGGTGACTGGATGGATCAACATTTTAATGATTCATCATGGAAGCAAGGCCAAAGCGGGTTTGGCACAAGCGACACGCCAGGCGCCATCATCGGCACCACGTGGCGGACGGACGACATCTGGCTGCGGCGGGAAATGGATATGCCGGCGGGAAATTTCGACAATGTCAGCGCCTGGCTACATCACGATGAAGATACCGAGGTTTACATCAACGGCCTGCTTGCGCTCAAAGCCAGTGGATTTAACAGCGACTACGATGTCTTTCCGTTAACACCAGAAGGGCGGGCCGCCCTCAAGCCCGGCAAAAATTTGATCGCCATGCACTGCCATCAAACTAATGGCGGACAATATGTGGATTTTGGGTTGGTGAAAGTTCAAACGAACTGACCGGAATGAGATGGACGATTATGGAACGGACACGGCAACTCGATAGAGCCGGCAAGCAAATGAAAATACTGTTCACACATTTCAAATTTCTGCGAGTATCAGTATCCGCCTTGGCATCTATTCTCGTCGCAGGTTCTTTTCTGTCAGCCGCGGAAAATCCATCGCCGTTTCCGGCAGACACTAATCAAGTTCTCGAACGCACTTGTTTTCAAACCGGCAAGGCGTGGAGTCCGCAGGGGAATTTGCGTTCGGATGTCGCCATTGTTTACGGCATTGACACCAACTTGCCGTCGCGCGTCGAAGCTTGGCGCTCGCACAATTATCGCATTCACGTCATGACCGGGGTCGCGTGGGGCGAATATCAAGATTACCTCTATGGCCGCTTCGATGGTATTAACCACGAAGACGAAGCGCAAACGGATCGCGCCGGCAA
>DMQW01000401.1:0-233 GCA_003455565.1 Limisphaerales bacterium | reverse complement strand
CTTTGCGTCGGCGTCCAGCGCGCATTGGATGCCGGTGCCGAGGCGATTCACCTTGAGGAACCGGAATTTTGGGATCGCGCCGGTTACTCGGAAGGGTTCAAACGCGAATGGCGCAGTTACTACCATGAAGATTGGCAGCCGCCGGATAGTTCGGTGGATGCCCGTTGGCGCACTGGCAAGTTGAAATACTTTCTCTATCGTCGCGCATTGCAGCAGGTATTCGATTATGTCCA